>JAFGOO010000058.1 GCA_016926455.1 Methanosarcinaceae archaeon
GAATAAATTCATGCGTAAAAACGCATGAAGGGGTGAGGAGTAAATAGGTAAAATATACTATGCGCTTAAATTTTGGGAACTAAGGTTGTAAGCTTTCAACATAGATACATTTATTTTTTTAACATTATTTGAATTTATATTAAATTGGATTAATAGACTTGTATTTTAGAATAGACGTAATTTATCCACCTTTTAAAAACGGTGATCTTCTTACTTCAACGTGATAAATTTTAAAAAACAATGGTGGTTATTTTAAATTTTTAAATTAATTTACATTAACGATATACCCTACACAAACCAAAAACTCAGTTACACATCCCCGACTTCAACAATTCCAGTTTTTTGCTCACATTGGAGATCACGTCCTCCATATTTAAGAGTTCGCCCGGGAGCCAAAAATCATAATCATAATAGACGTTTATCAGGTCGCTGTATCGCTTCTCGAGCTTTGCGATATCATCCGGAGTTGGGGGTGTATTGGTGAACGAATCAATCTTGTTTTTCAGGGAGGTTGCACGTCTCTTCAAGCGAGCTGAAAAGCTCTTTACAACCTTACCCATATCCACCTCACGTTTTGATAGCTTGAGGATATCGATAACTTCGCTCATCTCAGAAGGAATCTCAGGAAAGGCATTTGGACCCGGGATATAGTAATGTCCAACGTTTCCATCTTCTGCTTCGCTCACCTCAACTGCTTCTCTTGTACCCACGACCGTGACCTCGTTTGAAGAAACCGCCTCAATCTGGTGGTCCTTTAACGCGGTTCTGCAAAGCTCCTTGATCTCCGATGGGTCAGGAATGTCTTCATCCCTGATATATGCAAGCTCCCATACAATCTCCTGTACCTCATTAGGGGTTCCAGCACCCATTGCGTCAACAATTCCGGAAAGTTCTGCTTTCGAGATCATTTTCCTCTTATTTCACAGCATGTATGTGTTATCTTTCAAAACCTATATCTGTGGCTACTCAATGCATTTTTAAGAATCGCACCTGTGTTATGCTTTTCAATCTTGGTCTCAAATCTCTTTTCAATCACAGGGATGTCCTGTTGAAGAACCTTCATGACGTGTCTCGCAAGCTGCTGGTCGCCTGCTGTGATGATGTAATCGATACCATTTGTATTATCCTTAAGAATATTTTTAAAGGTGTCCTGAATCTTTTTCATATGATGAGCAATATCCTCGTCCCTCAGACGCTCAAAACGTCGCTGGCTGAACCCTCCTTTGGTGTGCTTAGCCTTCACACTGCTCCGTATTACTTGCTGTGACTCGAACTCGTTCTTATTGGAGGCAATTCCCACAAAGGACTCACCTGCATGCACCACAAGGATGCATACCCTGAGTTCCCTATTTGCTATCACTTCCAGTTGGTCAGCCTCAAAGACATTTCCGAACCTCCACATGGAAGTGGTAACCGGAAGCTGTGGTGTGATAACCTCGCACACCATATGTAACGTGTCGTAGAACAGCACAAAACCGGTGGACGAATCGATCCTATCCAGCAAAATGCGGCTCTTTTCATCGATATGCTCCAGCATTCCAGCAGGATTACCAAGGTCCAATACCGAACGACCGGCTGCTACATATGCCGTTATCAGCGTTTCATGAGCCGATCTGAGCGACCGTATCTGCGAAAGGTAGTCATTCATATTCAAAGGCGAGATAACCTCTATTTCTCTGAACCTGACCTGCTGTTCAGTCTCCTTTTTCAAGGTCTCCACTTCATGCACAAGCGTCTCCATCCTGATATTTGCTACATTAAGTTTTTCTTCAGCCTCCTGTTTTGCAGCCACAGCTTCTCTTGTATTGACCTTGTTCTTCTCAAGTTGCGTCTCAAGTCTCTTTACATCGATCTCAAGCTCCAAGATACGGGCCTGAAGTTTGTCAATCTGAATCTCGAGTTTATCCTTGCCCGAGATTTTCCCGAACAGGACACTGACGTTATCAGCCATGATGTTGATATTATCAGCCATTTTCTTCTTTTCAATCATTGTATTTAAGTAAAGTAGCCATCAAATAAAAATTATACCAAATTCGTTTTATGAGCTAAATTTTTGGCATCCAGCAAGTTTAAAATATCAATTGAACACTTGTATTCTATGTGAAGTGGGGGCGATCATGTTCAGGAACATTCATTAAAGATCATTGATGAGCTCTACCAGAAGCTGGCAAAGCTTTTTGAGAATGAACGTGTGTCCCCCTTTCGGACGGAGAAAAATCCCAAAAAATATAAGCCCATCGTCGCGCTGGCTCTGAATGCCTCCCACAACGCCGAGGAGTGGCTAAAGTCCCTTGCCCATGCAGCAATACATGAGAGTGCCACAAAAGAGGAAATCATGGAAGCAATATGGATGGCCCAGTTCGTATGCTGGGTCTGAAGCGTTTAAGTATCATCACACGCACTGAAGGAAATATTCTAGCACATCAATGAAAACGCATTAATATTCATTAAAACAATCTAAGTGCCATGACCAAACCAAAAGGACCTGTATTGCTGATGATATTGGATGGGTGGGGTTACCGTCCAGATGGCAAGGGGAACGCAGTCCTCACTGCAAAAACCCCCAACCTTGACCGTCTGGTCAAAAAATACCCCTCATGTATTCTGGAAGCTTCAGGTGAGGCTGTGGGACTTCCCCCCGGACAGATGGGAAACTCCGAAGTAGGTCACCTGAACATCGGTGCTGGGAGGGTGGTCTATCAAGATCTCACAAGGATCAACAGGTCCATTAAGACAGGAGATTTTTTTAGTAACCCTGTACTGCTAGATGCGATCAAGAACGTAAAAAAGCACAATTCTGCGCTGCATCTCATGGGGCTTTACTCATACGGCGGTGTGCACAGCCACATGACCCACCTACAGGCGCTCATTAAACTTGCATCAAAAGAGGGTCTTGAAAGAATATACATCCATGCATTTCTGGATGGACGCGATGTTCCTCCAACTGCGGCTCTTGAAGATATCCGAGAACAAGAGCGATTTTGCAATGAAATCGCTCTTGTCAGGACTGCAACAATCTCTGGACGTTATTATGCAATGGACAGAGACAGACGCTGGGAACGTACCAAACTTGCCTATGACGCACTGACGCTGGGCATCGGCTTGTACGCAAAAGACGCAGAAACCGCAGTTATTGAGAGTTACAATCGAGGAGAGAACGATGAGTTCGTCAAACCAACGGTCATCCTAGACAGAGACGGAAATCCAGTAGCAACCATCAAAGACAACGATTCGGTCATATTTTTCAATTTCAGACCTGACCGAGCAAGGCAGCTGACGTATGCCTTTGTCAATGGTGACTTTGAAGGTTTTAAGAGGCAAGTGAGTCCAAATGTGTATTATGTCTGCATGACGCAGTACGATGAGAAACTAGAAGTTCCCATCGCATACCCCCCCGAAGAAATCAAAAACACTCTTGGCGAAGTGGTCAGCAAGAACCACCTTACACAGCTTCGAATTGCAGAAACCGAAAAATATGCTCATGTGACCTTCTTCCTAAACGGTGGTGTGGAAAAATGTTATGAGGGAGAGGAACGGTGTTTGATCCCCTCACCAAAGGTTTCAACCTATGATCTCAAGCCCGAAATGAGCGCCTATGAGGTCACAGAAGAACTAATCAAAAGGATTAAATACGGGAAATACGACGTCATCGTCCTCAACTACGCCAACATGGACATGGTGGGCCACACAGGCATCTTTGATGCAGCGGTGAAGGCTGTGGAAACTGTAGACGAATGTGTGGGAAAGGTAATCGATGCGATAAAGTATGCATCCGGTATTGCAATCATCACAGCAGACCACGGCAATGCCGAGCAGATGGTAGAGGAAAATGGAAATGAACCTCACACTGCTCACACAAATAATGGTGTACGGTGCATCTTTGTGATCGATGATAAAAAAGTCACACTATGTAACGGAAAATTATCTGACATTGCCCCCACAATACTGGAGCTTCTTGGAATCGAGAAACCTGTTGAGATGGACGGCAGAGTTATGTTGCTGACTACCCCCAAGACTTAAGTCGTGGGGTTCTTTTATTGAACCCTAAAGGAGTCTTATCCTCTAATGAGTTTAAGCAATTGCTGATTCATTGTCGGAACTTGCA
>JAFGOO010000009.1 GCA_016926455.1 Methanosarcinaceae archaeon
AAGGGTTCAGACGGTAGTTGAGTGTTTGGCTAGATTGATAGCGGTAAGAACGAAAAGGATAGAAAATTAGCGAACTACTGAATTTGAGTCCCGCACACAAGATGGTCGGCGCCCCTAGACTTTTTTTTACGTATAGACGCAAGTAATACTATCGTCTTATTATTTATGAATTTTTCTTTGATTTTAAATCAATTTGTATTACTTTTGCTCTAGTTATTCTCGAGTCTTCAATCCGTCTCAACGGTCCATTTTCAATTATCAGAATCCTATCTTCAACGGTCTTGTCTTCGATAGTCTGTTCTAATTGATCTTTCGACACTCGTTTATAGATATTAGTATTTCTTAATGTGGATAATATTAAATAAGCTTATTTCCGAATTCAAAAGTGGTTTAATAACTTTGTTCTTAAAAAGCACGTTTTAAAAAGCCTAGATTCAATCTAAACCACTTCAAACCAAATGCTTGAGATGTTTTTTTTATTAATTTTCAAGCATATTACTAATCCATAAAAAAAATTAAACAGTAAAAAAGATAACAATAGCCTTGTTAGTTGACTAATCAAACAGGCCTGAAAACACCAAATTTACAAAGTTAAACCACTATCAGGCGTTTGGTTTTATGATTTTTTGAGCTCGATTTGTCAAATTGCTTTCTATGTTTTTGTGGATTTTAATCAAATACGGTATCAAGCGATACGGTGTAAAGTTTACGTTTTCTTCAAAAAAGAAGCATTTAAAAACAGAAAACCAAGATTCTAAGGTGTTTAGATGTGGTTAAATGCTA
Source organism: Methanosarcinaceae archaeon (assembly GCA_016926455.1). Taxonomy (GTDB): domain Archaea; phylum Halobacteriota; class Methanosarcinia; order Methanosarcinales; family Methanosarcinaceae; genus JAFGQV01. Next base: position 784 of record JAFGOO010000009.1, read on the forward strand.
AAAGAAGGCTGTATAATGCCCCGATTCATTAGGGTATCATCCTCATATCTATTTTATTTTTTGTTGCCAGGATTTACCTAATTGTGTTGATATCTGCATTCAATTGTCCTGGTCCTGACCAATTGAAATTAAATAATATTGTATGGAATATTGGGACATATGGTTGAGATCACGGCTCAAACTATCATTGAAACCCACAATAGAATCATTGAAGAATTTGCCGGTTATAGTACCCCAGGTGTTCTATCTGAGGGAAACATTGATTTCATAGTTTTCAGGGTCAACCGTAGAAGGATCTCTTTGAAAAAGCAACCGTTCTTTTGTGTAGTATAATCACAAGTCATCCCTTTGTAGACGGTAATAAACGGACAGCATTTGAAACTGCAGATACGATTTTGAGAGACAACGGTTATTTCATTTCTGCAGATCCAGACGATATTCAAAACTGTTTACTAAATATTGCTTCTTACAAATGCACTGAAAAACAAGTTAATAGCTGGTTGAAGAAACGAACCCGTAAAGTAAAAAAAACTAAGCAATTAGAGCTTAGCCAATCTTTCTAACAAGACGCGATTATGGCGCATACTCTCTTCAAGATGGACCCGCTGAGAGGGAGTTAAACCGCCTGTGGTATGGTCTTTGGGTTGATAACTGTGATTTCTGTCGGTTTCCATTGAGTTCTCACCGATCACTAATAGGCATCAAAGGTATTAATCTTTTGTTCTGATTTGGCACATTATAATGATAACATTAGGATATAATAATTCAGAATAGCAACATTGAAAAGGTACAGGACTATCCATAATTTACAGCAGATTGTGGACACTACCTGAATTTACAGCAAAATAGGGACACTACCCGTTTTTATTTTTTGTAGCCAGGATTAACCCAGAAATGGAAGTTTAAGTGTGGATATCTGGAGTTAATTTTATAACCATGGTCCATTAAATTTTATTTAGTTTAGTTGGTGTTAATCCCTTGAAAAAATCTACATTAACCGAACAATATTAAATATTAATCGTGGAATAACATAATAATGTTCACATTCAAATATAATCCATATTTCAATTCATAATTTGGGGGTATATATTATGGACTTCTTTCAGGAGAGTATAACAACAATTCATGATTTTTGTATACAAACGGAAAAAATGTCAGAACGCCTGCATAATTTATCATTTGTTCGACCAGTGGTCATAATTATTCCAATGTTATATGAGGAAATTGAAAATGAAACTCTGCCAAATATCATTAATGACTTAAATGAATGCAACTGTCTCAAAAAAGTAATAATAGCACTTGCGGCTGACAATTCAAGCCAGTATGAACAAGTGCTTAACTTTTTCAATCGATTGAAGTTACCTAATCTTGTGGTCTGGTGTAATGGACCGCGAATCCAGGCTGTTCTGAACGAACTGAATGAGGAAAAATCCCTTGATGTCACTTCCTTCAAAGGAAAGGGAAAAGACGTCTGGATTGCAGTAGGTATAGCAAGTCTTGAAGCGTATGCAATAGGATTTCATGATGCAGATATTGTTACTTACTCTAAAGCCTTACCAGTAAAATTATTGTATCCGATTGTTGAACCAGAACTTGACTTTTTTTTCAACAAGGGTTATTATGCAAGGGTAAATACGAAAAAAAGGAAAATGTATGGGCGCGTGTATCGTTTATTTGTTCGTCCAATGCTTGAAACCCTGCAAATTGACGTAAAGTATGAATCCGACATATTGCAGTACCTTCAGGCATTCAGATATACCCTTGCAGGCGAGTTTGCCCTGACCAGCGACCTTGCCCTGAATATAAGGATTCCGGGTGATTGGGGACTTGAAGTCGGGCTACTTGCCGAGGTCTACAGGAACACTACCCTAAAAAGGATTTGCCAGACAGATTTAGGATTCTATGACCATAAACACAAAATCATGGCTGATAACCCTGGTGAAGGGCTCTGTAAGATGGTAAGGGACATATTAACAACATTTTTGCGTATAGTAACCGAAACCACGGAAACTCAGATATCAGAAGCGTTCCTACACAGTATTCGGGTCAAGTACAAACGCTTTGCGCAGGATCTGATAAGACAATACCATGCGGATGCGTTTTCAAATGGTCTTGAATATAACCGTCATCAGGAAGAGAGATACGTAGACGCATTTACAGAGGTAATCATGTCAACGGGACAAGAATATATGAAAAATCCTTCTGGCATACTCCTTCCCGATTGGAAGCGTGCATTATCCGCAATGCCTGACCTTCGGAACAAACTGCTGAATGTGGCTCTTACTGATTCTATGGAGTATAAGGGTACAACAGCTGATTAAAAAGCAAATGGTGTAACTCTAGCTTAGAGAATTGCAGAAGAAAAAAAAGTGGGCATTTCACCCCGCTCACATCTTGCTCAGGATATAGATGAGCATGTCCTTGTTCAATTTACTCTCTGGTGCCAGCGTCTCAGCAATCTTTTCGTTCGAGTTACCTTTGGATTTTAACTCTTTTATATTAACTATGATATCGTTTGAGACGCTGTAATATTCGTTTATGTCCTTTCTGTGTCCCCATACGTCCCCTTCAATCAACTTGATATTTTGCATATCAAGGAACATCTCAATAGATTTAGATACCGTGCGCCTGTACGAACTTGGAAGCTGGATCACCTCAACCATCGGACATCTCTGTATCAGTGTAAATATGTCTTTGTTCGAGGGTCTAAAAGCCAGATGTATTACTTTCTCATTCTTGTCGAGATTCGGCATTTCTTCTCTTGAACTTACTACTCTTATTTTCATATAATCACCCCAACGTCTTTGAAGTACGTTTTAAAATTAATAATGTATTCTATGTATTTACCTATTAAATAATTATCTATTGACAGGTTTAGAAGCTAACTGCATCAATCCTTAAATCGGTTTTTCACAGCATCTGAATGAGCCTGTAACCCCTCTTTCTCAGCAAGGGTTATGATGGTTGATTTGAGTTTTTTAAGTCCATTTTTACTGATCTTCTGGATACTTGAATATTTGACAAAATGATTGGTATTCAGGCCAGAGTATATTTTTGCGTAGCCTGCTGTTGGAAGGACATGGTTTGTACCTGATGCATAGTCCCCGGCTGATACCGGGGCATATTTTCCAACAAATATGGAACCTGCATTTTCTATCCTGTCCAGCACCGCCTCCTCGTCAGAGACTATTATTTCAAGATGTTCCGGTGCAAACTCATTTGAAAAATCGATGCACACTTCTATGGAATCTGCAATCAGCACTGCAGCGTTTGCAAGTGATGCATTGACAATCTCATGCCTTGGAGTTTCTTCAGACTGCCGCAAAACTTCCTCTTTCACTTCGCTTGCAAGAAGCGCAGATGTGGTGATTAGCACAGATACGGCATTAGGGTCGTGCTCAGCCTGTGCAATAATATCGGATGCCACCATTCTTGCATCCGCCGACTCATCTGCGATTATCAGAACTTCGCTGGGTCCAGCCGGGAAGTCTATCTCTGTCAGATCTCTGACCTGCATCTTGGCCGCGGTCACGTATACATTACCCGGACCTACGATCTTGTCAACGCTAATCACGGTTTCGGTGCCATAGGCCATTGCACCGATTGCCTGTACTCCCCCTATCCTGTATACATGATCTGCACCTGCCACCTTTGCAGCCGCAAGTGTCAGCGGGTCCACTGTTCCGTCGGATCTTGGTGGGGTGCATAACACAACGTTTTCGACTCCTGCCACCTTTGCCGGAATTACTGTCATCAGTGCAGTTGACGGATAGGATGCCCGGCCACCCGGAACATACGCTCCAACGCTTTTTAAAGGAGTTACCTTCTGGCCAAGCTCGATACCCGGTGAAACTTCGATGAACCATGTTCTTGGCGGCAGCTGAGCTGTATGGAATGTCCTAATATTGCTGGCTGCAATATCGAGATGATTGATAAGTTCTGCATCGATGCTCTGGAATGCTTCTTCAATCTCTTCTTCCGTAACCTCAATGTCCTCTAAATCTGCACCATCAAATTGTTTTGTATACTTTCTCAGGGCACTGTCACCTTCTTCCATCACATCTTTCAGGATGGAAGAGACAGTTTCCCCGACATTTGCTAGCTCTCCCCCACGGCAGAGAAGTTTTTCCATCTCTTCATTGGTGACATCAGATAAGTGTTTGTATAGCATGATCATCGTCTCGTATCAATATTTTCTTTGTTCGGTGAATTCCTCTTCTTATCTGGTTCCGTTATAACTGCATTATGTTTAAAACTTACATCCATCATTATTTTTCAAAATCATTGAATGTTTTCTGCCCTTCCAACTTCAGTGGATCCAGAGTAGTGGGTTCTATACTCAATTTTTCTTTTACATTTCTGCTGTTTGTCCCAAGTTGCTTGAGAATCTTCTCGGTTATCTTCGGTCCAATAATCTCTGAAAGCGTCTCAGTACCGGCTAGTCTAAGGTCTGTTAGGGACTTAAAGCCAGCATTGTAGAGTTTGCGTGCACGAACCCGCCCAACACCCTCAAGTCCAAGGAGTTCCAAAAGTTCGGAACCTGCACCGTAGTATATCCTTTTCTCCAGCTCTCTCGCCTTATCTGCACCTCGAGTGCCTGTAAGGTTTGCAAGGTTTGCGGTAGCGTGCATAAGCCATTTTGCAGTATCTGAAAATGCGTGAATATCGCCTTCACCTACACCAAACTTTTTGGTAATATCGTCTGATGAGACCTCATTTATCCAGTCGAGTATTAAAAGGGCAGTTTTAACTTCTCCTAAGAACCATTCGTAATCAGTAGTCTTAAACTGGCTTGGTATCTCAAAAAATACATCGCTATGGGACATAACAAAATCATTGACCCACTTATAGTCACTAGAACGCATGTATAGAAGTCGCATATCAGGTGTGCTGGAAACAAGATGCAACAGCGTCAGATCCGTGATCACATGTGATTTTTTCAGTCCTCTGACAATGCGCGCTCCAGACATTGGGTCAATATACAATTTTGAAACGATGGATCCAAGGGTTGTTGGGTGCAGTCCATCTTTTTCCACTATCATCTCATTTTCCTTCAGGAAAGTGAGACATTCATCAATTACCTTTGTCAAGCTACACGGATCCTGCTGGTGTGCAAGAAAAGTAGCACCCAGAAAATCAACTACTCCATCGTTTGTGGTCGCAAAACCGTTCACAATGATAGACAGCACATGCGTTCGAAGAGCATTTTCGGTTCCAAGTTTGGACCAAATATCCTCAGGGTCAGCATCAATGTAATGTTCTAAAAGAGAGATAAATTCATCATAGGACCGTGCAATGAGTACCGATTCACCGTAAGGGTCAAGGCGTGGACGCCCTGCCCTGCCTGCCATCTGTTTGTATTCAAGAATAGGTATCGGCTGCATACCAAAGTTAGGGTCATACCGCCTGTAACTCCTGACGATTACGCGTCTGGCAGGCAGGTTTAGCCCTGCTGCAAGGGTAGGGGTACTGGAAATGATCTTTATTCTATTATGCCGGAACCCATCCTCCACCAATTTTCTGTGGGACGAATTTAGTCCTGCGTGATGGAATGCCGCACCTCCCCTTATACAGTTTGCCAGCACTCCCGCAGTTTCCGTTTCACCGGTGTCCAGTATCTCATCTGCGATCTCATCCAATGCAGCGTGTTCGTTCTCACCAAGTAACTTTGTGAGGCTACTGCTTGCCCGTCTTGCAAATCCAACACAGTTCCTGCGGCTACTTTCAAATACAAGGCATTGCCCTTTATCCTCAAATGTGTTCAGTACAAGGTTTACAGCATCATCATTGGTCATCTTTTTTATTGGTTTCTGGGTGTCCCTGAAATTGATTGCATTATCAAAGAACACACCTTCACGAAGTTCCGTGGGTCTCCAGTCGCTGAGTACCAGCTGCGCGCCGAGCCAATCAGCAATCTCATGTGCGTTCCCGATGGTTGCAGAAAGACCGATGATCTGGGCTTCAGGGTTGAGTCGCATTAGTTTTGCAAGTGTAACTTCTAGTGTAGGACCGCGGTCTGCAGAATCTAAAAGGTGTATCTCATCAGCGACAACGGTTGTGATTTCTTCCATCCATGCCGTCTCATTACGAAGTAGTGAGTCAGTTTTCTCGGAGGTTGCAACAATGATATCGTTTATACCTAACCATTCGTCTCTTGAGTCAAAATCTCCTGTTGAGATACCAACCTTAACTCCCAACGGTTCAAATTCCTTGAATCGCTCGTATTTCTCAGATGCTAGTGCCCGAAGCGGGACAATATATAACGCTTTACCTCCGTTTTCAATTGATTTTAGCATGGCGAATTCTGCAAGGAGAGTCTTGCCGGATGCAGTTGGGATGGCAGCAAGTATATTCTTGTTCTCTAGGAGACCTTTCTCGACTGCTTCTGCCTGTGGAGGATATAGTTCTTCAATCCCTGAATCGGTATAAAAGTGGATAATTTTTTCTGGAAGGTCGAGAAATTCGAGTTTCATAGGAAAGCCACATCTGTTTAATTGCACTATATATAAAAATACTTTTTCTAAAACCGAATCCTCTGGAATACTACCCGTATTTAGATTGAGTTAATATTATTTACAATTACAGCCAACTATCTATAAATACTGATAAAAGGTGCCGATTTTGGATTATTTTCCCTCGTGGCTCGAATGGGTAGATGTGACTTTTATTGCAAATTTGATGTTTGTAGTTATAGTAATCACATTAACCATTTTCCTTGCGAAAACTGTTAATCGACTTCTTAAGGTTGAATTTGAGATTGCAAGCCAGAAAATGGATGTCGATGAAACTGTTTACAGGCTTGTCAGGCGCATGGCAGTTGCTGTCGTTTATCTTGTTGGCATCATGATAATAATTTCACGCGTACCTTTTCTGAAGGACATATCACTTGCTCTTTTTGCAGGTGCTGGGTTTGCGGGAATTATTATCGGTCTTGCAGCCCAAAGCACCCTTTCCAACATTTTTTCAGGCATTTCCTTGGCAGCATTCCGGCCGTTTCGGGTTGGAGATCTTGTTAACATCCACGACGAATACGGCACGATATCGGATATAACGCTTCGACATACCGTGGTTACCACATGGGACAACCGTAAACTTATCATACCTAATCACATAATCAATGATGAGGCAGTGATTAACTGGTCCATCGAAGACCCTACGATACTGTGGCCTATTGATATCGGGATAAGTTACGATTCGGATATAGATCTGGCTCGCAGTATCATGCTCGACGAAGCTAAGAATCATGTAAATGTCATGAAGCTTGACGATGTGCGTAGCTCTCATTCTGATATCGTGGGCGGTAAAGAGATCAGGGTCTTTGTTACCGAACTTGGTGATTTTGCAGTAAACATGCGACTCACCTTCTGGGTGCGTGACAGGTCTCTGGCATACTTTACAGGATGCGACCTCAGGGAATCCATTAAGAAAAGGTTTGATGCCGAAGGCATAGAAATACCGTTTCCTTATCGTACCATTGTCTATAAAAAAGATATTATGGGCACATGATATCCAATTTGTGTGAGGGCAAATTATGAAATATGTTGTATTTACCGATCTGGACGGAACGCTCATAGACCATGACACATATTCCTACGAAGCAGCAAAACCTGCGCTTGTGGCTTTGAAAGAACACGATATACCACTGATATTCTGCACCAGTAAAACTCGGGCTGAGATAGAGGTTTATGTAAAGGAACTGAACTCTCCGCATCCTTTCATATCTGAAAACGGGGGGGCTATATTCGTTCCCGTGGGTTATTTTGATGTGGACTACGATTTCAGCAAAACAATGGGCAAGTATCGCGTCGTCGAACTTGGAACAGATTACTGCACACTTCGAAAAGTACTCGAAGATATCCGTAAATCTGTTAGTTTTGATCTCATAGGATTTGGGGATATGGATGATATTGGGGTAAGTGAAGATACAGGGCTTGATATTGAATCGTCAAGGCTTGCAAAGATGCGGGAGTATGATGAAGCGTTCCGTTTGGGTGGAGGTGGAGACCCGGAGCAAGGAGCGGAAAAGGTTATAGAACTCATCAGGTCCCATGGTTTGAATTACACGCGGGGAGGTAGATACTGGCACATAATAGGCGATAACGATAAGGGCAAGGCTGTTACGATTTTGACAGGGATATACCGCCGGCAGTTCGGTGATTTAACGACTGTTGGGCTGGGGGATAGTCTAAACGACCTGCCGATGCTAGAGGCTGTTGACTTACCAATTCTGGTGCAAAAACTAGGTGGTCAGCATGACGCATCCATCACCAATCCAAAAATAAATAAGGTTGAGGGGATTGGACCAGTTGGCTGGAATATGGCAATACTTAAAATAATATCGTCCCAAAAATAGATATAAAATATAAAGTATATGATATATAAGGGGGCAATAAAATGATACGACTTGAAAGGATATTACCAAAAGCGTTTTTAATTGGAATTGTAGAACTTGTGAACAGTGCAGGTCCTGAAAAGGCATATCTTTGGATGCAATCGATTGGTGAAAAATTAGGAGAAGGTGAAGGTCCAGGATTTGAAGGTGCGCGGGAGGATAACATTAATTATATGCCCCTCTGTCCATTTGCAAATCACGTGGTTGAGTTTGTTGGGATGTATGGTGAGCGTCCATCAGAATTTATGGATATTATCAGATGCGCAAATGAAAGAAGGGATAGGTCAAAAAATGGCTGGCAATATCCTGCAATAGCTAACATATTTTGCGTACTTCATCATAGTTTCAGGGTGAAGAGGGCCAGTATGGCAGGTGCGGAGATTTTGCATCTCGGATGTAAATCTCCTCTAACGGAGATTACTGCATATAACGAGAAGGCAATAGAAAAATCAGGCATGACAAAAGATGATGTAGACAAAATTCTTGAAAAATCGATATGTGTCTTTAAAATAGAGTATCCAGATACGGGGTGAATACCTTGAATCAGGTGAAAGCTCTTAAACTGTACGAAAACAGTCTTAAAATATTAAAGGAAAACCAGCACGAAAACGGTGGTTTCTATGCAAGTCCTCCTGGCACACGTTATCCTTTTATTTATCCAAGGGATCATGCAGTAGATATTCTGGGTGCAGTTGCCGGGGGATTGATAGGAGAGGCCAAAAAAGCACTTGATTTTATACTCAGGGCACAAAAACCATCGGGTGAGTTTTCTCAGCGATATGATGTTGATGGGAATGATGCCAGTTACAAGGACCTGCAGATTGACGGGAATGGTCTGGTTCTTTTTGCGCTTGGTAAGTATTTCGAGGCAACTGGCGGAGCATTTTTTAAAGAGATGGCAGACAAGCAGTTCATATCCGAACACTGGGAGACGATAGTAAAAGCTGTTGATTTTATCCTGATAAATAAAAATGAAGAGGTCGACCTTATCCATACCATTAACAGTATCCATGAGTATCCTGCATATGAGCACGGGTTTGAGATTTATGCAAATTGTGCGTGCTGTGCCGGAATTTTTGCTGCGGTGAAGATGGGTGAGTCACTTGGTAAGGATGTATCAGGGTGGCATGTGGAAGCAGAAAAGATAAAAGAGGCGATTTTGACCAGCATGTACAGTCCAAGAAGGCGATCTTTTATCAAATGCATCCGTGTAAAGGAAAAAAGTAGCAACCCCATCGGATATGATTCATTTGCATCCAGCGTTATCGATGTTGACGCTGTGGAATATTCACCCGCATATTTTGAATTGATCGATGAAAATGATATCAAGACCATGTCAACTGTTAAGCGTATCCATGACCAGCTGTGGGATAAGGAACTCGGAGGACTTAACCGCTATCCTGAAATGTGGGACAGGAACAATGGAGGGTACGGTCCTTGGTGCCATTTCACATGCCAGCTTGCAAACCATTATATTGCAAATGATGATCAGGACATGGCGGAAATGTACCTTGGCTGGGTGGTGGAGATGGCACACAATTACCAGTTACCAGAACACATCTCAACAATTGAGCGCTTTGAGATGTGGCTGGAGGACTATTCGAATGCTAAGATACTCAGGAACAGCAAGCTAACAATGATAGAACATACACGGAACCATCCAAAATGGAAGGATGGACTGGCATATGTTACAATACCCCTGATATGGCCACATGCGGAGTATATCCGGGCATATGCCAATTACATCGATAAATTCCTATAAAAAATATATACATGATTCGTATGCCTGCATATATGTGCAGGCAACATGGAATCGGGTTAAATGCTAAATTAGGTTTTGAATTCTATTATTCGTCACCCATTTCGTTATTGAAATACCTGTCATAAGCTGACATATCAAAGTGCCCATGACCGCTTAGGTTAAAGAGAATCGTCTTTTCTTCTCCGGATTGCTTGCACTTGAGTGCTTCATCCATTGTGCATTTAATCGCATGTGATGATTCAGGTGCTGGTACGATTCCTTCGCTTCGTGTAAAGGCCACTGCAGCCTCGAATACTTCCACCTGATGGTATGCAACTGCACTGATCAGGTTATCTGAAAGAAGCCTACTTATAATCGGCGCACTTCCATGATACCTGAGTCCGCCTGCATGGATTGCCGGAGGTATGAAATCGTGTCCAAGTGTGTACATCTTAAGAAGTGGTGTCATCTCTGCCATGTCCCCGAAGTCATATTCATATTTTCCTTTTGTAAGGGATGGACAGGCCGAAGGTTCAACTGCAATAACTGAAGTGTCGTGTTTTCCTTCCAGTTTGTCCCTTATGTAGGGAAGACTGATTCCTGCTAGGTTACTGCCACCGCCACAGCATCCAATGACGATATCAGCATATTGCTCAACTTGTGCCAGCTGTTCCTGTGCCTCCAAACCTATGATTGTCTGGTGCAGCATCACATGGTTTAAGACACTTCCTAGTGAATATTTTGTATTGTCATTCAATGCCGCATCTTCAATAGCTTCACTGATAGCAATGCCAAGGCTTCCTGAGGTATCAGGCATTTCTTCGAGAATCTTGCGTCCGAACTGGGTTTCTGGACTTGGCGAAGGTGTGACCGTTGCACCCCATAGATTGATAAGTGACTTTCGATAGGGTTTTTGTTCAAAGCTCGAACGCACCATATATACCTTGCATTCAATATCGAAATAATTACATGCAAGGGATAGCGCACTTCCCCACTGACCGGCTCCAGTCTCGGTTGTAATTCTTTCGACCCCTTCTTTCATGTTATAATAGGCCTGTGCAATTGAGGTGTTTGTTTTATGGCTGCCTGGGGGGCTTACACCTTCGTATTTATAGTAGATTTTTGCAGGGGTGTCAAGCAATTTTTCAAGCCTGTGTGCCCGATACAGCGGAGAAGGTCGCCACAATCGATATACATCGCGGATTTCTTCCGGGATGTTTATGTACCGTTCACTGCTCATCTCCTGCTTGATCAGAGCCTGAGGAAATATGAGCGCAAGGTCATTAGGATCAATGGGCTCCTGAGTTGCAGGATTTAGCGGCGGTGCCAGTGGTGTAGGAAAATCTGCCAGTATATTATACCATTTTTTTGGTAATTCATTTTCATCAAGTATTATCTTCGTTGGATCCATATTTATGCCTCTTTTTTGCTGTACACAATGTATAATTTTTACATGCTCCAGCCGAAAAGTACGGGCGTATGGAGCATCATTTTGATCATTAATGTATTTAATCCGTACTATAGTGTACTAATTTTGATATTATATATCCGTTTTGTTAGTTTATCGAATTAATTTAATGAGTAGATCTACTTGATGCAAATCGATTTGCAATGTCCATTGCAATTCCTGCAACTTCAGTGGCATTTTTTCCAAGAATTCTTACCATGGGTTCTTTTCCGACACCACCTTCATCATAGATTACATCCGGAACACTGCCGTGTATTTCTATGGCATGTGTGACACCCCAGTCCATGGTACTGGTATGGGCGGGTTCTTCTGCACGGTCAAAGTAGGAAACTTTCAAACCCATTTCGCCTATTATCCGAATTACTTTCTTTGAATATCTGACATTCATCGCAGCACGAACAAATGTATCTGATTGCATGGCTGCAAGAATTATCCTCGCAACATGGCTGCTTGCCCCAAACTCAACACAGCCTACAACAGCAGGCGTATTCTTTAGCTTCACAATCCTGCCGGCTACTGCCGCGACGTCTTCGACATTAACTGCCTGTGGTATTGCCATTGCAATGTTACTTCCGACTTCGGGTATAAGATATGGAAATGAAATGCAGTTTTTAATCATTTCCACTGCCATTTCCATGTCCTGAAGTACATGGTAACATGCTGCATTCCTTCGGATGTGTGACATTTGGTTCACTGGAGGTACGCCTGTACCAACCGGGACACTACCCTCGATTGCATGTTCCACAAATCTCTTTGCCCGCCTTGCCGCATCCACGATTGTAAAGCCCTGAGCAAGGTATGCAGCAAGTGCTGCTGAATAAGTGCAGCCAGAACCGTGTGTCCCACCTTTAATAAACTCACCGGAAATCACTGTGAACTTTTCTTTCTCAGTTTCGTAAACAAGATCAGATGCATCAAAATGTCCACCTGTTATAATGACGGTACGCACCCCCGTCTCACCAATAATTGTTGCGGCATTTCTGGCATCGTTATTGTTCTTTATGGAAATGCCGGACAATGCAGATGTTTCGTAAATATTCGGGGTTACAACCTTACTCAACGGCAGAAGTTCATCTGAAATGAACGAAAGAGCATCCTTTGTCAGGAGTTCTCCCCCGGCTTCGGCTGCCATCACGGGGTCTACAACAGGTAAAAGGTTGTACTTTTTAATGCATTCTGCAACTGCCAACACAATATCCGGAGATGCAAGCATACCGGTTTTTGCGTATTCGATATCCATATCTATACACACAGCATCGATCTGGTCTGCGACCACATCAGGAGGAATATCATAGCTGCTGAGAACTCCGGTGGTGTTTTGCGAGGTCACAGATGTGATAGCGCAGGTACCGTGGACGCCTAGCGCTGCAAAAGTCTTGACATCTGCTTCAACACCGGCCCCACCACCTGAATCCGAACCAGCGATTGTTAGTACTACGGGTGTCTTATTCATTTATTTTCACCTTTAATAGCCGATTTAGTAAACCGACATTTGAATTCCAAAACTGGTATTTGTACATCTTTTCATGATAACAAATGGAGATGAAATCCAATCCGAAACTTAGCAATATGGTATATAAGTTCATTTTTCGTTGAATATCTCATAAAACCTCCTTCAATTTTAATCTATACATACATCAATATATGTTCTAAATGATTAGAGATAGTTAGAAATTCCAAAATACGATTGGTTTTTTGTGTAAATAGCAAAAATATCCTTTTCTCTTCGATAGGTTTAAATATTGTATTTACACCTTTGGTGCATTAAAATAAGTACAAATCTATTAACTCAACAATTTCAAATTTCATCTTATGGAAAGAATCTAAACATTTATCAAAATATGGATGAGTGGCTATGGGAAACAGACCTCTGGATATACTGAACAATTCATTAAATACACCCGTTATTGTGCGATTAAAAGGCGCACGTGAGTTTAGAGGCCAGCTACAGGGTTACGACGTACATATGAACCTGGTGCTCGATAATGCTGAGGAATTGAAAGATGGAGAAACTGTACGTAAACTAGGCAGTGTTGTCATACGGGGAGACAACGTGGTTTATGTATCTCCTTAATATAGTAAATATGTATCAATGGTAATTGGCATTAGAAAAACGTTTCAAAAATACATTTAAAGAAATAATATAATCATAAAAATGGTGATAAGAGATGTCTAAAGGTACTCCTTCAATGGGTAAGAGGCAGAAACGGACACACGTTAAATGCAGGCGTTGTGGAAGCGTTTCTCTCAATATTCATACCAAACAATGTACATCATGCGGGTTTGGAAAAACCAAACGCATGAGAAGTTATAAGTGGCAGGCAAAGTGCAAATATTGATCTAAATTCAACATTTCCCGCACTCGAGGTATAAAATGCACGAAGAATGCGGCGTTGTGGGAGTTGTGATGCATAATTCTGAATCACAACCAAACCCTGCAGCGCTTCAAATATATTATGCACTTTATGCACTACAGCACAGGGGGCAGGAATCAACTGGCATAACTGTTCATGATGGCAATATGCTTCATTCCATAAAAGGCATGGGCCTTGTACCGGAAGTATATGTCAAACAGGACATTAATAAGTTGAAGGGTAATGTTGGGATTGGGCATGTTCGTTACTCGACGACTGGTAGTTCGAGAATAGAAAATTGTCAGCCACTTGTTCTAAATTTCAAAGGCGGAACCATTGCAATTGCACATAATGGGGACCTTGTAAATAGCAAGGATCTTCGGGACGAACTGGAATCCGAAGGTCATATTTTTGTGACTAATTCGGATACTGAAGTCATTACACACTTGCTTGTAAAGGAACTTCTAAAACACGGTCCTATTGATTCCATCCGGGCTGTGATGCGCAGGCTTGTAGGTTCCTATTCTCTTACAGTTTTGATTGACAATCTGCTGATAGGTGTCAGGGATCCGCTTGGGTTTAAACCGCTCTGCCTTGGCAAAATCGATGATGGATATGTGGTAGCATCTGAAAGCGTTGCAGTTGACACACTAAATGGAAAGCTCATAAGGGATGTCGCTCCAGGTGAAATATTGGTTTTCAAAGACGGTGAGATAGAAAGTTACCAGACCTCTAAAGAGAATAATTCCGCACATTGCGTTTTTGAATATGTTTATTTTGCAAGACCCGATTCAATAATCGATGGTCAGCTCGTCTATAGGGTACGTGAAAGAATAGGGGAAGAACTTGCACGTGAGCATCCCATTGATTCGGATATTGTCTCACCTGTCCCGGATTCAGGGATAACGTCGGCAATTGGTTATTCCAACGAGTCTGGGATAAAGTATCATGAAGGATTGATGAAAAACCGTTATATTGGTCGTACGTTTATAATACCTGGGCAGTCAATGCGTGAGACAGCCGTAAGGCTCAAGATGAATACCATTGTTGAGAACATCAAAGATAAACGGGTCATTCTTATTGACGACAGCATAGTACGCGGAACGACGTCCCGAAGGATTATCGACATGGTGCGGAGTGCAGGAGCACTTGAAGTGCATGCGAGAATTGGAAGTCCTCCGATAATTGCACCGTGCTATCTAGGGATTGATATGCCAACACGGGATGAACTGATAGCAGCGCATAAAACCATTTCTGGCGTTGAAGCGGTCATCAATGCAGATTCCCTTGGGTATCTTAGCATAGATGGATTGGTCAAATCGATTGGGATTAACAGGGATAACCTCTGTCTTGGATGTCTGACTGGCGTGTATCCAGTGGAGATACCAGGTGAAAAATGCAAACAAAAACAGCTGAAATTGAACGAGTTTTGAGATAATTTCCTTTCATTTGTTTTATTGCTGTTGAGCGGGGATTGCAATCAAAAAAGGTTATAACCTAATTTAAGCCGCCGGAGGGATTCGAACCCTCGACCTGCTGATTACGAATCAGCCGCTATACCGGGCTAAGCCACGGCGGCATGATGTGCAATTCTAATATTGATTTAATGATTTAATGATTTCGCTTAAAAATGTGCTCTGAAACAGCCGGTATATTTGTTTTTTTAATTCATTATATTTATTTAGCCTCATTGTGGTCTTATCATTCAGATAAGGCTTTTAAATACTTCTTCTTTTTAGCTCTGCAAGAGTCTCCGGGTAAATCTTATTTTCCGGCACATTTGCTTCATTTATAAGAAATGGTAATAGTTTTGATGTTGAGTATTTAATAGCCAAAGTATGTTTTATGCCAATAACAAATCCTCTATGTTTTGAATGACTCCCATTTGTACTCTTTATCTTCAAAAATTTACCTAGATAATCTTGAATCGAAAATATTTAGTATTTAAGACAATAATTCCAATTTTTGATTTTCGTTTACTGATATAAGCTGAGTTTATATATTTGATCCTAAGAAGAGGTTTATAAATAATCCTATCTATATTTAATAGGTTTATTCTTATTTAATATTGATTTAAAAACTAAATTAAATGTACTTTTTTTAGAGTACCTATAATAAGCTCTTATTTAGATATAAAAGAAAATTATAACTGAAAATAGAAGATGTCTATTACAGGACCCTAATTCGCTTGCATATCCACAAAAAAATAAAACAACTTTTGCACCTATAATTGTTCTATGCATACGGATATTATAATCAAGAGGAGTGGCGGAAAAAACCAAAATATATTAATAGCACTACTAGTCTTATACATTGAGACGGCAGAATGCCATCATAATATGAATGTGGCAATACAATCCTTAATAATAAAATAAAATCAAAAGAGATGAGTCGCTTGGATTCCAAAAAATTTATCAGTCTATACCTCCTGCTTTTTGCTTTCTGGTTGCTTTTATCTGGTCTACTGGATTGGTTTCATCTTGGCTTTGGGATAATAAGTACGTTTATTGTAACTTCATTTTGCTATGATATGGTATTTGTAAGCAAAGAAGGAAAAGACAATCCAACCAAAATTATCAGGTTATTTAAATACCTTCCTTGGATATTGTACCAGATTGTTCTGGCAAATATCGATGTTGCAAAAAGGGTCCTCAATCCTTCAATGCCGATAGAACCCCAGTTCATAAAAATTGATTCATATTTGAAAAGCGATCTATCCAAAACAAGCTTTGCAAATTCAATCACATTGACGCCAGGGACTATAACTGTTGATATTGATGAAAATAACACGTTTCTGGTCCATGCGATTGCTACGGCTCCTGCAGACGATCTACTTGGGGGTACAATGGAAAGGAAAGTTGCCCACGTGTTTCTGGAGGATAAATAGATGGAAAATGTATTTTTATTTGCAGGTCTGGTACTTATCTTTGCCAGCATTCTTTCATTATACAGGGTCATCTACGGTCCTGGTATATTTAATCGAATTGTTGCCGTGAACGTTATTGGGACCAAGACAATCCTTATACTTGTTCTTATTGGATATATTTATGGCAGGCCACATTTTGTGGATATTGCTCTTGCTTATGCACTGCTAAACGTTATTATGACCATAGCAGCAACTAAGGGTATTGAGGTGTGAAAAATGCTTACAACTATAACCAACATCATTTCCACTATTTTCATAATTACTGGGCTGTTTTTCGTTTTGGTCGGTACTATAGGTCTATTGAGGTTCCCTGATTTTTATACAAGGATGCACGCTACCGGCAAATGCGACACACTTGGGGAAGGATTGATGCTCGTCGGGTTGATGGTGTATCAGGGTTTTGATCTAATCAGTGTGAAAATGTTGTTTTTGGTTATTTTTATTTTTGTGGCCAATCCTGTGGCAACGCATGCCATAGCAAGAAGGGCATATAAGGTTGGCCTGGAAGCATGGAGGTTAGAAAAATGATATGGGCGCTTGACATTTCTATGTTGATCTTCCTTGTGATCAGTGCAGTAGCCGCAATAGCAGTGAAGGATCTGCTGAGTTCGGTCATTATTCTCTCTCTTTACAGCCTGATCATGGCGATTGTCTGGGTGGAACTGCGTGCAGTGGATGTGGCATTTACCGAGGCAGCAGTAGGTGCTGGAATTACTACGGTATTGTTTATTTTAACTATTATGAAGACTTCCGGGAGGTACGAGGAATGAAAATCCTTCCAGTTGTCGTTGCATTGCTTACGGGAGCCCTTCTAATATGGGCCGGTCAGGACATGCCGGATTTTGGTGACCCAGATGCGCCAACAAACCATCATGTGGCAGACTGGTATATAGAGCACAGCGAGGAAGATATTGAAGTAGAAAATATGGTATCGTCCATACTCGCAGATTACAGGGGTTATGATACTCTTGGAGAAACGACTGTGATATTTACTGGTGGTGTGACAGTTATTCTTTTGTTGAGGGGGCGAGGACATTGAAAGGCGACGAAAGTGTGATCGTCAGGACCGTTATCAGGTTAATGGCGCCTTTTATTCAAATATACGGTTTGTATGTGATATTCCACGGAGGTGGAGGACCAGGTGGTGGTTTTCAGGGTGGAGTTATTTTGGCCGCCAGTATTATCCTTTACGTCATGGCTTTTGGAATCGAGGAAGGACAGGCTAAACTGACAGAAAAAATAAATATGATCATGCGTACCACCGGACTTTTGATATATTCCGGTATAGGTGCACTTGCAATCCTTTTTGGAGGAAAGTTTTTGGATTATGGAGCAGTGCCACTGCCATTTATTCATCACATACCGGAAGTTAGGGCAATTTTGATTGACGGTGGTGTTGAAGTGGGTGTAGGCATTACGGTAATGGCAGTGATGGTAACCCTTTTCTATGAGTTCTATCCAGGAGGTAGCATTGATGATTGATCTAATTCTAGCAAAATACAACTATTGGATTTATGTTGTATTGATGATGATTGGATTCTATGCTGTTATGGACAGGAGCAACCTTCTCAAAAAAGTGATGGGTTTGAACATATTTTCCACAGCAATATTCCTTTTCTACATATCCATAGGAGATGTTGCCGGTGGTACTGAACCCGTTTATCTCCATGGGGTGGAGAATGTGCTTTATGTAAATCCGATTCCCCATGTGTTGATTCTAACTGGGATTGTAGTGAGTGTGACTACTACAGCAGTAGCGCTGGGTTTGATTGTCAGGATACATGAAGAATTTGGGACAATTGAAGAAGATAAGATTTTGGAGTTGCAGTCATGATTTATGATGATTTTCCTGCTTTAGTAGTGGTACTGCCGCTTATGTCAGCATTTATTGTGCCTTTTATCGGGTATTTCAATAAAAAATTAATTCCTTATTTTGTGGCATTTGTTGCATTTATCACCTTCATAATTTCACTATTTAATCTAGATACTGTATTGCAAACTGGCATTATAACCTATACCATGGGCGGCTGGGTGCCTCCCTTTGGTATAGAATACAGGATTGATTATCTGAATGCCTTTGTCAGTACGGTAGTAGTTTTCATACTTTTTGTGATCTTAATTTATGCCAGAAAGAGTATTGAACAGGAACTGCCTAAAAAGACGGTTCCGTATTATACATTGATTTTGTTGCTTATTGCAGGTCTGGAAGGATTGATTGTAACAGGTGATGTTTTCAATGTGTTTGTATTTCTGGAAATATCCTCTCTGGCAGCGTATGCCTTGATTTCCGTGGGCAAATCCAGAGATGCGCTCATGGCAAGTATTAACTATGTTGTCATAGGAACCATTGGTGCCTCGTTTATCCTGCTGGGAATTGGCTACCTATACATGGTGACCGGATCACTGAACATGATGGATGTTGCAGAGATTCTACCGACGGCATATGTTGAATACCCAAAAGTGGTGCTAGCAGCCTTCGCATTTTTCTTAGTAGGATTTAGCATCAAGGTAGGTTTGTTCCCATTACATACATGGATGCCTGATGCATATGCTGAAGCGCCATCCGTGGGCAGTGCATTGCTGGCTTCAACGTTCACGAAAGTTATGGCATATATAATGATCAGGTTCATGTTTACGATATTCGGACCAAGTTTTGTTGTTTCAACTATTCACGCCACTACAATCCTATCATGGCTTGCAGCAATTGCAATTATTATGGGATCGGTACTCGCCATTGCCCAGACCGATTTTAAGAGAATGCTGGCTTATTCCAGTGTCAGCCAGATCGGCTACATTATTCTGGGTATTAGCCTTGTAAACCAGATCGCAATGACCGGTGGTATAATCCATATTATGAATCACGGTATTATGAAGGGAGCTCTTTTCATGGTTGCCGGAGCAATAGTTTACAAAAAAGGCATCCGTAATATCAATGATTTTAAGGGACTTGGGAAGACGATGCCGTATACATCATTTGCATTCGTTCTAGCAGCACTTTCCATGATAGGGGTTCCCCCAA
>JAFGOO010000059.1 GCA_016926455.1 Methanosarcinaceae archaeon
GATGAATTGACAACTTTGGTAACCATGAATAAATCCTCCTTAGAACTTAGAACCTAGCCTGCGGCTGACTTCTCCGAGTTCCACATATTTATTTGAACTCAGACGATTCATGTTCGCTTCTGCAATCGTTGTAAGTTCTTCACTCTTGAATTCAGGTGGAATGCCTACGTATACCCTTATCCGTGACATTGCATCTTTACCTCTTGCCCTTTTGTAGGGAAGCATACCCCGAACTGTCCTTTTGAGAATGCGCTCAGGACGTTTTGGGAAATATGGACCGAATTCACGAGTACCCATTTCCCTTATGGTTTTGTATTCATTAAGAGTCGTTACTTTTGAACCGGATATAATCGCTTTGTCGGCATTTACTATTGCTATCTCTTCTCCTGCCAGCAAACGCTTTGCAACCACACTGGAAAGCCGCCCCATAATTAGTCCTTTTGCATCAATAACCATCATTTTAAACACCTACTTTAAAATCCGTATTCCGGAGCCACTGGGATTTTCATCGATTATCTGTTCGATGGTCAGACACCTGCCGCCAACATCTGCAATTTTTTCTTTTGCAGTGACACTGAATTTAAGCGCAGCAATCGTCACCGGATGACCAAGCATACCCGCTCCAAGAACCTTGCCTGGCACAAGTACCACTTCGTTTTCATCTGCGTGTCGGTTGATGGTACCCAGATTTACTTCCGCGTAGTTCCTGCCCGGTTTTTCAAGCCTTTTTGCTATGTCTCTCCAGATTGGTGCATTGTTTTCGTGCGTCTTTTCTTTAAGCACCACGATCAACTTTGGTATTCGTGGATTTGTCTTTCTTGATATTTTTACCTGTGTTTTTTTACCCATGATGTTCCTCCGCAAGATTTCATTATTTCTCACTCACGCAATTTCTGCGTTCGAACATTCATTCAATGTGAATTTAGAAGAACGTGTTATTGAAATATACTGAAGTAGAATCTTGAATAACAGTACTAGTACATAAATATTGTGTGCATTACCCGTGGATAATCTTATCATATACTTTCTGGTAGATTGATTCAATATCACAGCCAAGTTCCCGGGCCACCAGTATTGCTGCAGCCTCTATATCCACAAGTTCCGACAGCTCTTCCTGTTTGGAGTTTATCCTAACTGCGATCTCCCTCATCTCCAAAGAAGTAGAACTGGCGATGTGAGCCATTATATACTCTAGAGCCGAATCGTCTTTGAATAAAGCCGGAGATGGTTTAAAACCGTGAGGTATGTCAACAGAATCAATATTGAAATCCGGTCTGAGCATACCATCCTCAATTACCAAGAGTTTTGATCTTATTGCCCTCTCACGTAGCTTTGAGGCTTCATCCGGAGACATCCATTTCAGGTCAAAGGAAAGTGAAAAATCAAAATCTTTCATTGATAGTGATGATGCTGAATTTTTCTTAAACGGACTCGCGACTGCAAATGCTAGTTCGTCCATCTCCTTCATCATACACCACATCGAATTTCATCGAAAATGGTGTCTGCAACTCTACCACATTCGGTACGACCCGAACCTTCTAGAATAGTTATCTGAAGTGCAAGTACGCCACCTTCGAGGATTGCGCGTACAAGATATGTATCTCCTCTGAAAGGAACCCGGTTATACTTCTCATCAAGGTAACTATATTTCAAGCTGACCCTGAAATCGATTATTCCTTCAGGTTCAATAGTGTCAAGAATAGTGTCAAGATTTTCACAGTAAAGGGGAGCAAAATCCACACCATTGGTAACGATGTCAACGTTAATTTCACGCTTTGCCTGAATTCTGTGCCCTATCTGCGTCACGGACTCGGTCACGAACATGCCGAATTTGCCATTCATATTTGCCATTACCTTAACCAGAAAAGGCAAATCAGAAATATAACGGTATTTCTGTTCAAATTCTACTTCCCTGTGTGGGAAACGATGGTAAATTCTCTTTCGCATCATCTATAATCTTATGAATATCTTAAAAATCTAAAATATAAACGTTTCATATAATAGATAAAACATTTGGAAGCATCCATGCCCTAAAGTGTAACGAGTTTTGCATCCAGAATTCCTTCGATATGCCTCATTTCTTCCAGAATGGGATCTGGCACTTCTGAATCCACATTAAGTACCATTATAGTGGTGCCTCCAATCTCAACCCTTCCTACCTGCATGCCCGAGATATTGATGTTTTTCTTGCCGAGAACCAGACAGCATGGTCCAATTACATTTGGTCGGTTGATATGGTGTGCGATGATCATGTAACCTGCAGGCACAATGTCAACATGATAGTCATCAATTTCAATAATCTTGGCTACATTACCAACAACTGTTCCTGTAATTGATTTTTTTTCAGCGCCTTTTGATAGCTGGATGCGTACTGTTGATGTATATTCCTTGGATGTTTCGGATTTGCTCTCAACCACTCCAATCTTTCTGGATTTTGCTAGTGCCTGTGCATTGACATAATTAACGCCCGAACCAACTGCTGTCTCCAGCAGACTTTTTAATGCAGCAACTGTCACAGGCCTGACATCCTTTTCCGAAACATCACCATTGTATACAATCTCGACCTTTTCGTAATTCCTGTCCATGAGCTGTCCTATAATCTTCCCCATGGTATCCACAAGCTGTATATAGGGTGCAAGTATGGTCATTACTTCTGGTTTGACAGAGGGTATATTGATTGCATTTTTGGCAGATCCACCCTGCAATACGGTGATAATCTCGTCTGCAACAGAAACCGCGACATTAATCTGGGCTTCTTCTGTAGATGCACCAAGGTGAGGAGTTACAATTACGTTGTCAAATTCTAAAAAACGGCTATCAAAAGGAGGCTCATTCACGAACACATCAAATGCAGCGCCTGCAACCTTGCCATTTTCCAGTGCATCTGCAAGTGCCTCTTCGTTAATAATACCACCCCGCGCACAGTTGATGAGCCTTACACCATCTTTCATTATTGCAAACTCATCTGCATCTATGATGTTCCTTGTCTCTTTTGTAAGGGGAGTGTGCACTGTGATGAAATCGGATTTTTCAGCAATTTCCTTTACAGATGCAAGTTTCACCCCCAATTCCTGTGCACGTTCTTCCGTGATGAAAGGATCATATGCAAGTATATTCATGTCAAGACCCTGTGCTCTTTTAGCGACCTCTGCACCTATGCGTCCAAGACCAATAACACCCAGCGTCTTGCCATTAACCTCAACACCCATGAATTTATTGCGTTCCCACTTCCTAGATTTTAAGGATGCATTAGCTTGCGGGATATTCCGGGCAAGCCCCATCATCATACCAATAGTATGTTCAGCTGCAGAAAGCATATTTCCTTCAGGTGCGTTTACTATGATTATCCCTTTCCGGGTTGCTGCGTCAACATCAATGTTGTCGACACCAACACCAGCCCGACCTATTATTTTTAGTTTATCTGCCCCTTCTATCACTTTACTTGTTACCTGTGTTCCGCTTCTAATGAGGAGGGCATCGTAATCCTTGATCTTTTCAACCAGTTCGTCTTCCGAAAGCCCGGTAGATACATCAACTGTGAAATGTTTCTTTAATTTTGTTATACCTTCCTCTGATAATGAATCGCTGACTAGTACTTTCATTATGTTCTTCTCCGTGTAATTACAATTAAGTGTCTCTATCTAGATCATTTATAGTGAATAGTCAAGTTAATCAGATTTAAGAACTCCTAAATATATACTATTATTTTCAAATATATTACCACAATATGTAGAAGGCTTTTCACCCTGCACCATACATTACATTATTCTAAATATATCTAACTATTCGAGGTGCTTTTCTATTTTTAAGCTGGTTTTAAATGTGTTGTATAGATGCGCCGAGTTAATAATTATGGAAATCATCGCGTGCCTGAAAAACCTCACACAAAACAGAAATATATACGCCTATTGCTTTTACCCTTATTCTCTGCCTTGAATATATTGATATGTGGAATCTCGTCGGTATTTTTCACGTGGGTTCCACCGCATGCTTGACTGTCAACATCTGGTATGTTGATGACCCGGATATCACTGATATCAGGAGGGAAGGCGTCCTTTAATTTGACTACTGACGGTATCTTAAAGGCTTTTTCTCGGGGCATGATGTCAATACTCACAGGTAGCGCCATGTCAATAATATCATTGACCTTTGTCTCGTAGGACTGGATAAGGTCCCTGTCAAAATCTTTAAGGTTAAAATCCACACGAGTCTTGGTTTCCCCAAGCTGGTTGCCTGATATCCGGGCACCTGTCTCGCGGTGTATAATAGCACTTAGGATGTGGCAGGCAGTGTGATATTTCATGAAAAGGTATCTTCTGTCCCAGTCGATTACACCTGTAACCTCATCACCGGTCTTAAGGCCAGCCTCCGACACCTCATGACTGATAACTTCTCCGAATTTGCCTGTATATACAACCGGGAATTCCCTGCCATCGTGTATTAAGACCCCCGTGTCGTGAGGTTGACCTCCTGAGTTGGGGTAAAACGCAGTCCAGTTGAGAACCACATATTTACCGTCTTTCGTACTTTCAACCACAGCATCAAATTCTTTGAGATAACAGTCATTCAAATAAAGTGCTTCCATGAATGTTAATATTCTCGATATTGAATAAAGCTTTTTGTTTTAACTTGTAAACCGAGAAGTCCCTTTTTGTAAGAGATGGATATCAATGCTGCAATCAACATTCTCAGATTGGGATTGCAATCTGTCGGTATTAAATCCTTAGAAGCTCACGAATTTTAGTAGTTGGAGCAGTCACCTGCAGGTAAATTAAAAGAAATTATATATCAATAAAATGCAGTGGTTATATTTATTGCCAATCACTGTACTTAATGGTTGAACATAGCACAGTAATCAAACTGTCTCACTTAAATGGAGGCTTATAATGGACTATAAACTAGCGCCACATATCGAAGAGCTAACAAAGGCGCTTGGAAATACCAATGAACGTGTGATACAGGAAGAACTGGAAACACTGCTTAAATTCCGTGTTCCGATGGATGAGGCAAAAAGAACTGTTCTTCGAAAATTCAAGTCAAATGTTTTTCCTGTAAAGCAGATAAAAGACCTTTCATCCGGGGCAAAGACTTTTGAAATCGCTGGACGTATAATCGAAATTGAAGAAAAGGCTATCAATTTGCGTGGAAATGCTTCGACGATATTTTCTGGAACGCTCGCAGACGAGACTGGTACATGCTCCTTCACTGCATGGTTCGACTTTTCACTTAAACGTGGGGATGCAATCTGCATTAAAAATTCTTCTACACGTAGCTGGCACAATCGTCCGGAACTTAATTTCGGTGAGCGTTCAGAGGTTTTAAAACTCCCAGACGATGCATTTCCTAACGTAGAGGAATTGACCAGAACTTCTCCTAAAAAGCTGCATGACATCGGTTATAGTGACATGTCTATAAGCGCTGTTGCCATGGTTGTCAAGCTATATCATAAAAACGTCAAAATACGGGAGAGGAACATGAAAATAATCGAAGGCGTTATCGGGGATGACACCGCAAAGCTCCCTTTTACATCATGGGTCCCGCTTCCAGATGTTGATATCGGAAGTGTGGTAAGATTCGATGGAGCCTCTGTTCGAATGTTCCGGGGTCTACCTTCCATCAATATTAATGAGAACACTTCTGTTACTATTGTTAATCCTTCTCTTGAGGAAATTCCTTTTACCTTTGAATCTATTAGCCAGAAACCCGAACCTTTGCCAATCGGCCAAATTTTGCTGAAAGATGGACTTTTTGATGTTGCTGCGATTGGCAACATTATTTCGGTAAGACCGGGGTCCGGCATAATCCAGCGATGTCCTGTATGCAATCGCGTGATCCAGAAAAATACCTGCAGGGTGCATGGACCAACAGAAAGCTTTCAGGATATGCGCATCAAGACAATACTGGACGATGGGACGGGTGCAGTTTCAGTTATGCTTAACCGGGAACTTTCCGAAATTGTATATGGAAAAAGTATGTTTGAAGCAGAGGAGATGATACGCACGGAAATGTCACGGGACGAGATTTTTGAGGATATGAAACGTGTTCTTACAGGTAGATATCTCGGTGTCCGTGGAAATACTTCCAGAACCGAGTTCGGTGTAACGCTTGTGGCGGAATCTGTGTGGTCACCAGATGACGATATCACGCTTCGTGTAAGCAATCTTCTAGAGCTTCTGGAGCCAGTGGGGGAAAATATCAATGGTTGAGAGAGAGATTTCATACCGACTATTTGCAAAAGAGTTCAATGACTCTACATTCAATATTCATCCTAAGTCAGAACAGTTAAATCAATCCGAAGGGAGAGCACCAAATTTTCTTGTTACTCCGGCAGGTCTGATGGTAAACAGGCTCTTTGTTGTGGGTGTTGTTACTGAGATTGACAATATCGGAACCGAGAATGATCTATGGAGAGCCCGGGTTGTCGATCCCACCGGAGCATTCATTGTCTATGCAGGACAGTACCAGCCCGAGGCTGCAGTGTTCCTGTCAACGCTGGAGGTGCCGTCGTATGTTTCGGTTGTCGGGAAAGCCCGTACCTTCGAGCCTGAAGATGGTTCTGTATTTGTATCCATCCGCCCGGAAGAGATGAATGTGGTCGATGCCAGTATCCGAGACCGCTGGATTGTAGATACTGCGGAACTGACACTTGATAGAATCAATACTTTTTCAGATGCGCTTTCATCCGGTCTGAAAGGATCAAAACTCAACGAATACTTGATTAAGGGAGGGGCGCCAGAAAGCTTAGCAGAAGGAATTGTCTTGGCATTTGATTATTACCACACTGGTGAAGGTTATCTACAAGGGCTGAAAACAGCACTGAGAGATAGTCTCAAATCCATCGACCTTACATGTTCCGGGGTTTCCGCATTTGAGGTAGGTAACCAGGAATTTATACTTGGACTTATGGAAGAGATGGACGTGGGTAAAGGTGTGGATTATGGGAAACTGATCGAAACCGCTAGGTTCCGGGGTATGTCTGAAAATGCGGTGGAGATAGTAGTTCGTTCATTACTCTCAAATGGGCAGTGCTATGAACCTAAGATCGGGATACTGAAGATGGTATCATGAGTGAACTACTCCACGCTTAGGCATTGAGTTTCTTGCTTTATTCTTTGAACCATCGTTCACAAGTCCACATGCCCTTCCCCTCGTTTTGAAGGTGTCAAACGGTTATTAGGAGACTGTTGGAAAAAAGCTATTTTTGGCTATTCCAGCTTTAATGCCTAAACTCAATATGGCGTAACATAGTGATTTAATTTAAACAATAATTTTGAATGTTTCAATTTGAGTCCTTTTTAGGTACTTTTCCGACAGTCTCATTAGATTTTGATTTTACAGTGCAAACTTCTTGATGTTGATTGCAGCATTGATATCCTTCTCTTACGAAAGGGGACTTCTCGGCTTACAAGTTAAAACCCTTTCAAATACTTTGAGCAAATATTAGGTTTATTATAGTTCCTAAAATCTAATAAAAAATTACATATAGCTTATTTACTTAATTAAAGGATTGAAGTTCTTTAAATTAAAAATTAAAGATTAAATGGAGGTAAATATTTGTCAATTATACCATATGCCCCAGTAGAACGATTGATAAGAAGTGCAGGTTCAGAAAGAGTTAGTGAATCTGCCGGGATTGCTCTTGCTGAAATCCTAGAAGAATATGGATTGAGAATATCCAGAGAAGCGATTAAACTGGCAGAACATGCACACAGAAAAACTGTAAAAGCAGAAGATATAAAATTAGCATTAGAAATGTTGTAGATACAACATTTCTGCAACTATTTTTCAGCCGTACATAAAGTTTGACTTTAGGTACATTTTTTAAATACTAAAAATGATTTATCTTATTTTTGTTTTATATGGGTTTATGCAGTAGCTAATTCTACAACCGAAAGTGACTGAACCGGGCAACTACGCGCACATGCTCCGCATGAGATGCATGTTACTTCGTTGACAAGCGCCTTTCCGTCCACCACTCTAATTGCCATTTTTGCAGTATCATCTGGATCGAATTCATCCGCTTTTCTAAGTTTTGTGTTTATTGGGCATACTGAAACGCAAACTCCACAACCTGTACATAAATTGGATTGTTCTATTCTTTTATTAGCTTTTGCCATAATCCGTTCCTCAAATTATTGGGGTGTGAACTACCACCCGTTAAAACAGGTGGCTTCCTGTTTCGTTGCAAAACCCAACGGTTCAACTCCACAGGCATTTACCGTAGTTCCTACGGCAAGATAAAGTCTATGTTTTTGTATCCACATTACCAGATATGAACGTTTCGCATTGTTCCCGCTATATGGCCAAGTTGATCGCACTAAATCCCAGAAGTGTCACGGTGATAACTATCATGCCTGCAATCAGCACACCCGAAGATATCGCCATGAGAGCATGTTTGAAACTTATACCAAATACAAATGCTGCGACACATCCAGTCCATGCACCGGTCATAGGCAGCGGGATTGCCACGAAGATTGTCAAAGCTAGGGTACCGTATCTTTCAAACCTTTCCGAATGTTTCCGGTGCGTTCTTGTGAACAGCCAGCTAAAAAAGGCATCTCCGACCTTAAACCGACGCAGGCACGTTGATATGGGGTCGAGGTAGAGGAGCAAGGGTATCACAGGAATCATGTTGCCGATTACTGCCAGAAAATATACTACAAGCGGGTCCATGCCGTATACTCCGACCGCAATGGGGATGGCCCCCCTCAGTTCCGAGAAGGGTAGTGCGCTTATCATGATGGTTGCAAGCCAATGTGGTATCGAGTTGAATAATTCTTCAAACAGTTGTTCTAAGGACATTGTTCATCTCATTTTAGAGAGTGCAAAATGCGCGAGCAGGGCTTCTAACTGAATGCGCTCGTTTGCGCCTTCCGTGAGCCTGAAATCAATTTCTCCGATGACGTCGATGAGATCAACCATGAGCCTGTCCGGGATGTCCAAGTCAAAAATGGCGCGGTATATCTGTCCAACAACGTCCTCGCCGGAAAGGCCTTGCTGGAGAACAAGTGCATCGAGCTTTTTCCGGGCTGCTGTAAAATCACCGCCCAGTGATGTCCGGACAAGGTCGGTGATCTCTTCAGGATGCGCGGTGGCGGTTATCTTGTATATGGTGTCCCTGTGAATGGTTTCATCTATAAGTGCAGCTGCTTGAAGTGCATTTATCGCTTTGCGCATGTCGCCCTGCGCCACATATTTTATGGCATCAATGCCATCATCAGCGACCTTCAGACCCTCCTTTTTAGCGATGTAGCGGGTGCGTGCAGCGACCGCATCATTAGAGAGGGGGCGGAACCTGTACACTGCACACCTGGATTGGATGGGTTCGATGATCTTTGAGGAATAGTTGCATGACAGAATGAAACGGCAATTGTTAGTGTAACGCTCCATGGTCCTACGGAGCGCTGACTGGGCATCGGATGTGAGGGCGTCTGCCTCGTCCAGGAATATTATCTTGAAATCTGCACCGCCTATGGGAGTGGTCTTTGCGAAGTTCTTGATTTTGTTCCTCACAACATCGATGCCTCGCTCATCGGAAGCGTTAAGCTCGGTGAAGTTCTCGCGCCAAGTCTCCCCGAACATCTCTCTTGCAATGGATACCGCGGTCGCGGTCTTACCCACACCCGGAGGACCCGAGAACAGCAAATGCGGAAGATTTCTGGTTCTCACATAGGATTTTAGCCTCTCTATTGCCTCTGTCTGCCCAACAACATCATCAAGTTTAAGGGGCCTGTATTTTTCTATCCATATTTCTTCTTTTATCGTGAACCCTCCGCTTTTGTTAAAATTCCGGTGCTATTGTCCTGCATAACTAATGTGAATCGTGCTTTTTAAGTTTTCCTGACTACTCCCACGACTAAAGTCTTGGGGTTCTTTTATTGAACCCCTAAAGAAGTCTTATCATCTAATGAGTTTAAGCAATTGCTGATTCATTGTCGGAACTTGCAACCCAGTTAAACAACTGGTTGTAGAGGTTCCAATTCCACAACCGTTAGTTCTCGCGAGCCTCAAGGTACTTTGATATGTTTTAGACCTATTCAGTATGTTGACTGCTGCATTAACATCCCTGTCTAATGAAGTATTGCAATGTTCACAATCAAATACACTATATGATAATTGAAGTTTGCTTTTTTTCTTTTTACCACATACTGAACATACCTGAGAAGTGTTCTTAGGATCAACCTTTTCAACGATCTTTCCCTTCTCAGCAGCTTTGTATGTAGTATGCAGAATTAAC
>JAFGOO010000060.1 GCA_016926455.1 Methanosarcinaceae archaeon
AAAGTCGCACGCTCCGTTCTTGGAAGAGGGAGAGCGAGTAATCGCTCTTTCTTATTCGACTAGTTTTTGTTGCATTTTGATCGAATACAACAAAACTAAGAACACATTTATTATTTTTGACTGTCAAAGTTGGGATGTAAACTAAACAGGCGAACATTATATAAAATGCCAGATAAATCCAGTTATATGGAGTGGTGACATGGATAATTCGGAAGTCAGTGCAAGGCTTTACAAGATGGCAGAGATGCTTGAGTTTCAGGGTGAGAACCCTTTCAAGATAAGAGCATACATAAAAGCTGCTCGCAACATCAAGAATTTGGATGAGGACGTCAACAAGATATTTGAGCGAGGGGAACTTGAAGACATTCCCGGAGTGGGAAAGGCAATTGCAGGCAAGGTTGAAGAGATGCTCAAAACTGGAACCTTTGAAGCATATGAACGATTGAATATACAGATACCTGTGGATGTGGGAAAGCTCATGGAGGTTCCGGAAATCGGACCACGTACTCTTCAGCTTCTCTACCAGCATCTGGGAGTAGAATCGCTTGAAGACCTGAAAGAGGCCGCTGAAGCCCACCGGATCCGAAGACTTCCCCGCATGGGTGCAAAGCAGGAAGAACGAATTTTGAACGCCCTTAAATCCCTTGACGAAAGAAGCAAGCTAAATAGAATACCTATTGGAAGGGCGCTACCGATTGCAGAGGAGATCCAAAATACACTGGATGCAAACCCACATATCCAGAATGTCGTTGCAGCAGGAAGTATCCGGAGGCGCAAAGACAATGTCGGTGACATTGATTTCATTGCGACATCCACCAATCAAAAAAATGCCATATACGCTTTTACCCACATGGAAAAGGTTCAGGAGATTCTTGGGGAAGGCACGACCAAAGGTTCCATTATCTATGACGGCAACATCCAGGTGGATCTTCGGATTGTGAATGAAGAATCCTTTGGTTCGCTCCTGCAACATTTCACTGGCTCGAAAGAACACAACATACGTTTACGGGACATCGCACTTTCAAGAGGTCTACGCCTTAGTGAATACGGGTTCACTGACCAGAATACCGGAAATCTCCATCCTTGTCGTACCGAGGAGGAAGTATATAGAACACTGGGGCTTGATTTTATACCTCCTGAACTCCGGGAAGACAGGGGAGAGGTGGAGGCCGCATTGAGCGTAAATATGCCCCACTTGATCACCATTGACGATATTAAAGGAGACCTTCACGTACATTCGAATTGGAGTGATGGTAAAAACACGATTTTGGAGATGGCAGAAGCAGCACGGGGACTTGGATACAGCTACATTGCGATTTGCGACCATTCAAAATCCAGGGCTATTGCCGGGGGTCTTTCTGAAAAACGCCTTATTGAACATGTTTCAGAGATTGAGACGATCAACGAGGAATTCGATGATTTCAGGGTTCTTTCTGGGGTCGAGTGCGACATCAAGGCAAATGCATCGCTTGACTACAGTAGCGATATATTAGAGGGACTTGATCTGGTGATTGCAGCAATACATTCAGGCTTCAATGAAGATAGGAAGACCTTAACGAAACGGATGGTATCGGCCATTGAAAACGAGCATGTGGACATAATTGCACATCCCACAGGCAGGCTCTTGGGTGAGAGGGATGCGTATGAGTTGGATATGAATGCTGTGCTGCAAACCGCTAGGGATAATAATAAGGTGCTGGAGATCAATGCATTCCCGGAACGACTTGACCTGAACGATATCAATGCTAGGTCTGCAAAAGAGATGTGTATATCCCTTGCTATAAACACGGATGCGCATCATACCTCACACTATAAGTATATGAGTTTTGGTGTTGATGTTGCACGGCGTGCATGGCTGGAGCCCGATGATGTGGTGAACACGCTGGAACTGGATAAGTTATGTAAATTGCTTGGAATTGAAAAGCATTAAGCTGCTTTATTCCCAAGATCCTCCAGATCAATCTCAAAGCCAACTACGGGCTGTCCAAGACCGAAGTTTGTAATGACCTGTGGATAAAACTCTCCCATTACACCGGTTTTTTTACCATCAATTAAAATATCTGCACGCCTTCCCTCCAAAAACGCGGGGTCGTTTGACTCCGTTATCGCATAATCGGCCATGAACTCACGCAGGAAAGAATCAACGATTTCCCTCACTTCTGTAAAATTAGCTTGAGGATGGATCAAGACTGCAGCCAGACGGAGGTGGTTCTTGCCATCAATCGTAACTTCCCCCACTTCAAAGATCGGCTGGGGAAGTTCCCGGTGCTGGTTCAAGGATAGGATTTCCATCAGGTTCGGCAATATGGTTGTCCGGACCATTGTTTGGTCCTCACTGATGGGGTGGAGCACGTACGTCACATCGTTTGTTGGCTTGCGGCACATCCACTCAAAATGAATCTTTTCGCTTGTAAGGGTAAACGGCATCACCTCAAAGTAGCCAAGGCCGACCATGACCTCTCTCACAGCTATGCTTTTCATTGACAAGAGATGTGCTTTGCCCACGGTTGCACTCTTCGGGAATTTAGGCATGATTTTTTCATAGCCGTATCCAATAGCAATATCCTCGATGATATCATAGTTATGCAGGATGTCGGCACGATATGACGGTACAATTACCTCAATTGTCTCGCAGTCCAGTGCTCTTGCACCAAACCGCATTCTATGCAGTTGTTTTACAATCTCATCAACTGCAATATCAATCCCGATAAGTGAATCAACTTCTGCTTTTGTAAGTTTCCTTGTGCTGGGTGAAAGATCTGGCATGATTTTCTCGCTGCCATCAGGATCCAGTATCTTCACAGACTCGATTTTTCCGCCACGCTCGGCAAGTGCTGTTACCACGATATTAAGAGCTATATAGACTGCATCGCTAAGCCCGGTCACATCAATGAACAGGTCAGTGGTACTCTCGGTCACCCTCGTCAGGGTCCCATTGATAATTGGTGGGAAAGAAAGAACATTATCGTTCGCGTCCAGTATAAGGGGGTATTTGTCGAACCCTTCAAGGATATATGCAAAGTTCACACCCTTGGGATGTTTTTCAAGAATCTCGCGCATGGACATCGGTTCTGTAAAATCAAGGGGAACAAACTCAAAATCCGGGTCTTTAGCAAGGTATCTGAACGGAGGTACAATCCTTGACATATCATGAACGCCGATAGACACTTTTTTACGGTTTCGTCCCAGACCCCAGTGCAGGTCTTCCTGCAGTTCCATCAGGGATTTTATGGAATTCGAATCGAATTTGACATTTTTCACAACCGCAGCTCCGAGAACCGGACGTATCTGTTGGACATCATCATCAAGTATGATCTGAGTATCAGAAGGTGTCACATCATATTCACAAAGACCGGTTTCAATGTCCAGAAATCCTCTAATGGCGCGTGCCACTCCTTCAACGCTGTAAAGGTCCGGACGGGAAGGGAAAAACTCTATGTCCACATATTCATCCTCTATGCGCTCAATATCGGATCCCATCATTGGAACGCGGTTTATTATCGTATCCTTATCACTATGTGTGAGTTTTTCAAGGTCAGTGTACTGCAAAGTTATTACTGGCATAAAAGATGTCCTCGTTTTATGTATACATTGATACAGTTAATAATTGACCACAACATATCTAACTTTGGATTTAATGTTTTTCATAATTTAAGGGTAAAGTGTTCCATTTTATGCTTGATTGCCCCCTATCAATAAGTTGTTCTAGAGCTGCACATTATTCTATGCTAACCTTATATCGCTATAAAATTGAATGTACAGTAACTGTATACCAGAACTACAAAAGAACAGATAAAATGGAAACATCTATATATAATTAGCATTACCAAGGGTGTATGTGAGCGGGTGATTCTCTTTTTCCAACCCCCCACTCCCCTACCCGCTCATATTCCCACCATTTTGTAGGGTTGTAGGATTTTTTGTACTTTATTTAGTTTAAAAGTCGAACAATGTCTTCTGTGGTTTCTGTCGCTGATGTTTTTTGGGTACGGCATTTTCAGTACCATCTGCTTCATTTGACTGCACAGATTCAGAATTGTAATACATATTCTCCAGTTTTATCTGTTTATTTTTTTGAGTAGATCCATCCGAAGCTGGGGATACAAAGAATTCAATGTCCTTAGCAACTTTATCTGCAAGCAGTAATCGAGCTTGATCATAGATATTCTGATGTTTTTTAGTAATCTTCTTGCTTCCATTCATGTAAGCAAGTTCATCAAGATCGAGATTCAAACTCGCTGCCACATCAACCGCATATTCCTCGTTCTTTAGCATTCGGGAATATATGAGGGTCAGGTCTGCACGTGCATATCGCATGGATTCATGGCAGTGTTCACCTATCTTTGAGGAAATGTTGTCTCGCATATTCCGCTTTGCACGCAGTTGCCCGAGCTTTCTCCACAAAGATGGTGGCTGGTACTTAACAAAACCGCTGTGTATATGTGATTTAGTTACCACTGTACCACAGGTCATAAGAACACTTGCATAACGCCAGAGACGATAGTTCTGCCGTTTTTTAACACGCCCAAGGAACATGTCTGCACGGGAAAGGTAATTGAACCCTGTACTGACGTCTACATCAATTCCTTCTTTGTTTTTTGTGTCGTATTGAATCGGCAGGTTCTCGTCGATCCAGTGTACCAGATCCTCGGGGCTTTCATCCAGTCCATAGGTTGCTTCAAGTGCAGTTTTTGGATTTGTACCTTTGAAGATTTTCGTAAGAACTTTGAAGATAGATTCCTTCGTATCCCGCTGCGAGGTGGCAATATCTTCTATATATATCTCGTCCCTGCCCATTGCAACAGCCTGCAGGTCATTCACTGCACTTCGCAGGTCTCCATCGGCGTTTTCGGCAATTTTCTCGATGACCCCTGCACCACACATTATGCCCTCCTCGCGACATATATTTTTTAGTGCCGGGACCATGGAACGGCTCTGCAACGTATTGAACTTGATTTCTTGGCATAAACCTCGAATTGACGATGATATGCCATAAAGGTCATTTGCAATGAGTATGATTGGTTGATTGGTTTTTTTTATTATGTCGCCAATTGCACGCGCACCGCCGCGGTCGCTGGTACCATGTAAGTTGTCTGCCTCATCAAGTATCACTAACCTTTTTCCAGCAGTTCCAGTCAGTGTGCGCATCTTCGAGGCTGAACCTGCAATTTTTTCAATAACTTCAGCAGTTCTCTGGTCACTTGCATTGAGTTCGATAGCCTCCCATCCAAAAAACTTCGCAAGAGCATGTGCAGCAGAGGTTTTTCCAATCCCTGCCTGCCCGTAGATAATGATTCCACGTTTCTCTGGTATACCATGTAGCCATTCCTCACTCCATATTCGCATTGTTTCAACTGCATTCTTATTACCAACTACATCTGCAAGTGTTGAAGGTCGGTATTTTTCAGCCCATTCCGTTGCTATTGTCATTTGTGGTCACCGTTTATGAAGGGGAAAATTAATTAATGTTTGCATTTCTTTTATGGTTCTAATTGGTAATACAATGGCAAGCTGGTTTACATGGGTTCAAAAAACACAGTAGATTTACTGGATATGATTGAAAAACGGGCTGTTGCAAACAAAGCAAGAGTTGCAATAGGAATAAGCAACCCATCTGAAAAAATACTTGCAAGTGGCAAAGCTGCCCAAGATGCAGGTTTTGCACAGGTTGTTCTGGTAGGGAATAAAAAAGAGATTGAAAAGGTCGGAACCTATCTGGAAATTGTGGATACAGACAACCCAGAAAAGGTGCTGGGAGATCTCCTTGTTTCACGAAATGTCGATGCAGCAGTAAGAGGCACAGCACGTGCTTCAGAGACACTTGCACATCTCAAGAAAGTTCTTGGTATGGAAAAACTTCACCGTCTTGCATTACTTCTAACTGATG
This sequence comes from Methanosarcinaceae archaeon, assembly GCA_016926455.1. GTDB lineage: Archaea > Halobacteriota > Methanosarcinia > Methanosarcinales > Methanosarcinaceae > JAFGQV01. Next base: position 5,888 of record JAFGOO010000060.1, read on the forward strand.
AGAAGGTTCCTTTTTTCCTTGCACCGGTAGGAATAGATGAAGGTAATGATGTTGCCGATAAAATAGAATTTATCAGGTTGGCTGTTGAACATACGCGCAGGTTTGGTATTGAGCCGGTTATCGGTATTTTGTCCGGTGGCAGGCTTGGCGACATTGGGCGTAACAGGAGAGTTGACCGAACGATGGCTGATGCGGATTTCGTGACCAATCGTGTTCGAGAGCTCGGAATTACTGCAAACCATTATACTATTTTGATAGAGGATGCAATCAAGGAAGCAGATTTTATTCTTGCGCCGGATGGTATTTCAGGAAACCTGATTTTCAGGACTCTTGTGTTTTTAGGTGGTGGGGACGGTATCGGCGCTCCGGTACTTATGGATGATTATGTATTTGTGGATACTTCTCGTGTGGGTGGGCATTACACAAAGGCCATTATGCTTGCCAGTGCACTGGTGGATATAAAGAACGAAAGGGACAGAAGGCTCTCATAAGGTTCATAACAAATCTACACATAAGAAAGCTTAATTTTTTCATCACTTTTGAGTAAGAAGACCACCATTTTTAAACGGAGAATGAATTACGTCTATTATACAACACAAGTCCATAAATCCAATATAACTCAAATTATACATAGTGTTAATACATATAGAGATAGTTGAAAGCTTACAAATATAAAATGTATCCGACAAAAGAGCCTGAAGAGATGTTCTTTCAACATTTCGGTTCATGTAGGTTTATCTATAATTGGGCTTTAACACATAAACTCAAGTCTTACAAGACGGTAAATCAGTATCGAGATTTACATTAAATAATCTAAGTGGATTAGAGAATGGTATTGTCCTGATTGTAATACAAAACATGATCTGGATATTAATGCCGCTATTAATATCAAGAAGTTTGCTTTAGATAAGCAGAATTTAATTGGTATTTGACACCTTTGGAACGAGGGGATGATTCTGTTGACTTGTGAACAATGGTTCAAAGAATGAAGCAGGAAACCATCATATTTATAGGGTGGAAGTTCACCTACAAGAACAGAAATACAAAGCTAAGGTGATTATTTTGGAACCAATTGCACCAGAGTGGCCAGTCGTTAAAGGTGATTATGTTATTGGTACACCTGATTCAAGGGTTGCTGTAGTAACTCTAGCAAGCACAATTGAACCATACCTTGAGGCTTCTATATGGGGTAGCTGCAAAACAGAGAATCTTGGGGTCGAAAAAATAGTTGCAAATATGATTTCCAATTCAAACATTAGGTATCTACTTATTTGCGGGGGTGAATCCCGCGGCCATCTCGCAGGTCAAACGCTTTTTGCACTCCATCAAAATGGGATTGATGAAAATGGCAGGATCATTGGGTCAAATGGTGCTATCCCGTTTATAGAAAATATTCCAGAGGATGCCATTGATCATTTTCAACGTCAGGTTGAACTCATAGAGTATATAGGCCTGACAGATATTGAACAAATACATCATCTAGTGGATGAATACAAAAACAAAGGCACTATTTATGACGAAGATCCCATGGTTGTAGGAACAGCAAAGAAGAAACATACCGTCTACGATAAACCGGTTTTTGGTGATATCATTATTTCCAATGATGTCATGATTGATGCACTTTCAGGAGTAGTATATGATGAAGAGTGTATTTAGTCCAGTTTTTATATGGTGTCTATTAAAAATATCAATTGTATGAAATATGTATTATCAGGATAAGAGGTTGTGATGATGTTCAGGTTTCAAAAAGAGCAGAAGATAGTCAACATTGCGGGTGTAAAGATTGGAGGGCAACCTGGGGAACTGCCCACTGCATTGGCAGGGACGATATTTTACAACAACCATAAGATTGTGGAGGATGAAGTATCAGGCGTGTTTGACAGAGACGCCGCAGAAACACTTGTGAATGTTCAGGAAACCAATTCTGATGAAACAGGAAATCCTCATTTGATACATATTTTCGGGACGACGCCAGAAAGTATATGTAATTATATAGATTTTATTGTGGATGTTACAGATGCACCTTTTCTCATCGATTCTCCTGAAGCCGCTGTGAGGATAAATGCTCTTGAGTATGTCTCTGACGTCGGGCTTGCTGACAAGACAGTATATAATTCGATCAACATGAGCATAACAGACAAGGAACGTGAAGCACTGAAACAATCCGATGTTGATAGTTC
>JAFGOO010000061.1 GCA_016926455.1 Methanosarcinaceae archaeon
ATTCACAAATTAAGCCGGGATCTTGTGACCTATTATTGTTTATTGCTTTTGAAGATTTGAACATTAAAGGGATGGTCAAAAATCATTATCTTGCAAAGAGCATATCAGATGCTGCCTGGAACAAATTGATCACTTCAACAAAGTACAAGGCTGAAAGTGCTGGTACTACTGTTGTGTTGGTTAATCCAGCAAATAAGTCTAAAATGTGCTCAAGATATAGTCTGCTCGTTGAAAAGTCATTATCAGACAGAACACATGAATGTAGTAGCTGTGCTCTTGTTATGGACAGGGACTACAATGCAGCTATCAACATTCTCAGATTGGAATTGTAATCTGTCGGTATTAAATCCGTAGAAGCCCACGAACTTTAGTCGTGGGAGCAGTCACTCAAATCTTGATACCAATATATGAAATAATGATTCTAAAACCTGCTATTAAACAATACTATTAATATAATGTGACGTTTCTTATCAAAGAAGCCTATTGTGCTGGCTATTAGGAATTTGCAGTAATCAACTATAATTATCTGTCAATAGGACAGTACATTTGCAGGAAGACATATGCAAAACAGGCTAGTTCACTTAAATTTGAGACTTTAAGTCTGAAGGTGAAACAATGCAGTTACTACTAATCCATTCCGATTATATTGAATACAATGTGAAGAAAAGCACCCCTGTTGCCGAAAAAATAGAAGAATCCCTCAAGAGCGGACGTCTTGAAGAGGTACTTGCGGCATTTATAGCCGTGGAGAGTGTTGATGAACCAAACCCTGATGAGACAGTAAAACGTGTTGTAGAAGAGATTGAAAAGGTCACTGTGCAGGTCAAAGCTGAACGAATAATGCTGTATCCGTATGCACATCTGAGCTCTGATCTATCATCCCCTAAAGTTGCGGTTTCGGTGCTAAAGGATATCGAAAAGGCACTTTCTAGCAAGTATGAGGTAATGAGAGCACCTTTTGGTTGGTACAAGGCTTTTAAGATCAGCTGCAAAGGACACCCACTCTCAGAACTTTCTCGCTCGATTCGCCCCAGTGAGGCAAAAGTCGTATCAACTGCTGGTGCTCCAGAAGGTGAAACCGAAGACGTGGTATCAGAAGCATTGAAAGCCGAAAGCACTGCAAGGTCTTATTGGCATATCCTGACACCTGACGGTGAACTTCACAGTGTCGATGACTTTGATTATTCAGAACATGAAAACCTCAAGAAGTTCGTGGATTATGAAATCACAAAGAACCGTGCAGTTGAAAAGGCACCCCCCCATGTGGAACTAATGCGAAGACTTGAGATTGCTGACTATGAACCGGGTTCGGATTCCGGGAACATGCGTTATTATCCAAAAGGAAGGTTGATTAAATCCCTTCTTGAAACCTACATACTTGAAGAAACCTCCAAGATAGGAGCAATGGAAGTAGAAACCCCTATCATGTATGACATGAACCACCCCACCCTTAAGAAATACCTTGATAGATTCCCTGCACGCCAGTATTCCATTGAATCCGACAAACGACACCTTTTTCTTCGGTTTGCGGCATGCTTCGGGCAGTTCCTTATGAACCATGACATGACCATCTCCTACAGGAACCTTCCTCTTAAGATGGTGGAACTTACCAGATACAGTTTCAGAAAAGAGCAACGTGGGGAATTGGTGGGTTTAAGGCGGCTTCGTAGTTTCACCATGCCAGATATGCATACGCTGTGTGCAGATATGGATCATGCGATATTGCAGTTCAGTGAACAGTACGAAATGTGCATTAACGTACTTGATAAGATAGGGATCAATATCGATGATTTCGAGGTCGCAATCCGTTTTACCCGTGACTTTTATGAGGCTAACAGGGATTTCATAGCCAATCTCTCAAGAAGAGTTGATAAGCCTGTACTTGTGGAGATGTGGGATAAGAGGTTTTTCTACTTCGTCCTGAAGTTCGAGTTCAATTTTGTGGACGCTCTTGCAAAAGCAAGCGCCTTGTCAACTGTCCAGATAGATGTTGAGAATGCAGAACGTTACGACATTAATTACATTGATAATGACGGTGAGGCTAAAAGACCTGTTGTACTTCATTCTTCACCAAGTGGTGCTATTGAGCGGTGTATCTATGGATTACTTGAAAAAGCAGCTATGAAAGCTGAAAAAGGATTCGTGCCAATGCTGCCAGTGTGGCTGTCACCAACCCAAGTCCGATTCATCCCCATTGCAGAGCGGCACATTGAGTATGCAAAAAAGGTCTCAGAGCAGCTAACGTGCCGTGTGGATATTGACGACAGGGAAGATACGGTAAACAAAAAGATTCGCGAAGCTGGGCGTGAATGGGTTCCGTATGTGGTCGTTATCGGAGACCGCGAAATTGAGAATGGGACAGTTAACGTGACCATAAGATCAGAGTCGCAGCCAAATGCACCTAAAAAACTGGAAATGACACCAGAGGAATTGAACAGCCGAATCATGTCAGAGATAGAAGGATTACCCTACCGCAAACTTGCTCTTGCGGAATTCCTTTCAATGAGACCAAAGTTCATATAGGTACTTATACAAATAATCCCTCATGCTGGATTCGATAGCAAATGTTCGTTTAGAGGTATATGTTTCAGGCAGGGTTCAGGGTGTCTTCTTCAGGCAGTTCACAAAGGATGCTGCCATTCATCTTGGACTTACTGGATATACCCAGAATCTTCCTGACGGCAGGGTAAAGGTGGTTGCAGAAGGTAAACGCAAATCTGTGGAAATGCTTCTTGAAAAGCTTCGAAGTGGACCAAGGTTTTCTAATGTCGAAAATCTCGACGTTACGTGGCAGGAGCCTTCAGGTGAATTTGTTAATTTTCATATAAGACGTTAGTCTGTGTGATCAACCTCCTTCCAACTTGAAAACTAGATGTGTAAATCATGAAAGATGAAAAAAAACTGATTGATACTGTCATAGTCCGCTACGGTGAGCTGGCACTAAAAACTACAGGTATCAGAAACTGGTATGAAAAGATTCTGGTGAATAATATCGCAGCCATGCTTGACCAGAGGAATATCAGATATTCGAGAATAAAACGTGAATGGGGACGTATTTTTATTGAAACTGACAATCAGAATGCTGCAGGAACTGCCGCAGACGTCTTTGGGGTGGTATCGACTTCTTCCGCAGTGACGACAGATTCCACATTGGAGAATGCGGCACAGGTATGTGCTGATATTGCCGCTAATCTTGTCCAAAAGAACGAATCATTTGCGATACGGGTGCGACGTACAGGGAACCACCTTTTTTCTTCACATGATATTGCTGTTAAATGCGGGGATTCTGTGTGGGAGCGGCTGGAATCACTGGGTCGTGATCCCTCAATCGACCTGACATATGCTGACAGGGAAATATTTGTTGAGATGCGGCAGAACCATGCTTATGTCTTTACCGAAAAAATAAGAGGTGTTGGAGGTCTTCCACTTGGCACGCAGGGCAAGATGGTGGCACTGGTTTCTGGTGGTATTGACTCGCCTGTTGCTGCCTGGCTCATGATGAAAAGAGGAGTGGAGATCATTCCAGTTTACTTTAATAATGAACCTTTTTCTAATAAGGTCGCACATGACCGGGCAATGGAATGCATCGCGATACTCCAGGAATGGGCACCAGGACATCCTTTCACTGTCTATGAGATTCCTTTTGGGAATAATCTAGAATCGTTTTTGAGAATTTGCGGCCAAAAGAACACATGCCTTCTCTGCCGCCGCACGATGTACCGTGGGGCCTATGAGGTCATGAAAAAGGAAGGTGCAAACGGCATCATTACAGGTGCATCACTAGGACAGGTGGCATCCCAAACCTCTGCAAATATGTATGCAGAGATATACGGACTCGGGTTTCCAGTTTATCATCCTCTACTAGGGCTCGATAAAACAGAGATTATCGACATCGCCAATCGGATAGGAACATTTAAGGCATCAACAAAACCGGTAAAATGTTGCAAAGCGGTACCGGACTATCCCGAAGTCAAAGCAAAGTACGATTCACTTGTGATCGAAGAGCAGAAACTGGATATTGAGAAACTGGTCAGTAATTCTTTATCGAATGCTAAGGTCTTTAAGATTTGAGATGAGCGGAAATATAAATAATGAATAGAATATTAATTATGCATAACAGTATATATATTAGAATGTAACCAGCATTATGAAAGGACTAATACCAGCAGCCGGAAGCGGCACCCGTCTGGGTCCGTTTACACATGCCATGCCAAAGGAATTGTTGCCCGTTGGAAACAAGGCGGTTGTCGAACATGTAGTTGAAGCATTTGTTATTGCTGGGATTACAGATATCACGATTGTTATAAGCCCAAAAAAGCATGGTCTTTCCGATTATTTTGGTTCAGGGAAGC
>JAFGOO010000062.1 GCA_016926455.1 Methanosarcinaceae archaeon
TGTCAGTATCAGAGATAGGACTTGATGATATTACCAAAGCTAATCTTGACCTGACCAACTGGCTTGTTACATACAATAATGTCAGACCTCATCAATCTCTTGATTATATGACACCACTTGCGTATGCTACTAAAAGATTTAAAGTGTCACCGATGTGGTCGTCCAGCACACTAAGTTGACTATTACTGTTTGAGTTGAAATAATTCAAACATGACTGAAGTAGTTGAGTATCATCCTGGATATCAGAGAGATCAAGAAGAATTAGCAATTGTTTACGCCCGAATTGCCGATACCGTACTTGTTCCACCGTTTGATCCTGAAAAGGACTACGTAATTAATGTCGGATGTGGTGACTCCCCTGATCAAATTGCTATTAACATGGCTTTTGGTAAACCCGGCAGAACATCACACATTCCTGTTGTAGGCATAGACTTAACGCTAAGTGGTTTCAGATATGGAGGGTCCTCAGCCGAGGACCAAGTCAGACCTGAAGACAATGTTAAACTAATTATGGGTGATGCTTCCCAAGTTATCCCCAAAGTTGTTGCCCAAAGAGGCTCACCCAGAGTGATTGTTGCCCGCAATGTCGACGCCAGGTTTAAAAAAGAAGAAATTCAAGAGAACAAACCCGATGTCCCTCTAGATCCTATCCTAGAAACAAGCTGGCAAGATGTAATCAAAGCAATTTACAACGCTCTCCCAGAAAAGGAAAGTGGTTTTTTCATTGCTACTTACAAAGACCGCCAGGAATTAATTCCACTTATCGATTATATCAACAGGGTGGGGTTTATTTGCATTCCTGTTGATGGTGATATGGGAACAGGTTCTTGGCAACAGGAATACCTTGTCAGAAGCGATCAGTGTGCTATCGTAGGTGTTAAAAACATTCAGCCAGATTTGGTTGCCAAGATCCAAAAAATAGATCCAACATTTACTCCTGAAGGTTATGCCGCCACACTTAAAAGGGATTTAGAATATGAGCAACTAAGCAAAATAAGAAAAAGGTATAGACATATACAAGAAGAGTTGAGAAGTATGCCGGCTCAAGACGCTTGGGAAATTATCCAAACACTAGCTGAACAGAAAGGGTTGGAAATTCCTGAATTGCAAGAAAAAGAACTATCATACCTGTTTAAGAACGGAAAAAGAGGGGCAATTTTCACTCTTTCCCAAGCAGATGAAATTCCAGATCACAGAGATGAAAAGGACGTTGCTCCAACCCCAGACACAGGATATTACAAAAGCTTTTCGGGTCAGCGGAGAAGGTTCTGGGTCGAGAAAGATCCAATAAATGATGATGAACTTCCTACACTAGCAATTAGCAGGGCTACTCTCAACAGACACCCTCATAGAGGTGATTTTATACTAGATACAGAAATACCAGATCAAGAAATGGTTCGTGTATTTACCGATTTGGACGGTCTTGAAACAATTGAACAGCAAATTGCCACTCGTAAAACGAAGACTTCTGAAAAGCAAAATTGATCCATTTCACTAAAAAACAATATTAGAAGTTATTTGGATTCAAACCTTTAGTTTTTTTATTCATTTTTTCTTTTAGATACCTTGCCTTATTAACCTATTTATAATTTTTCTCCAAGAGCTGAAATTTATACCAAGTTTCTCTTCTGTCTCACACACCTTCAAACCACCATATTTAGGCCACCTTACTAAATTGCCACTTTTTGAAGTATATTCATCAAGAGTACCTCTCTTAACAACATTATCCTTGCCTCTAGCCTTTTTAATCAGATACATTCCTAGCTCATACGGAGTTGTAATGTCTTTTGAGCCTGCATGAAATATCCCAAAAGCTTTCAATTTAATAATTCTATAAATTGCCTGACAAACCTCGTCAACATCTGCAATTGATATATACTGATCATCAAAAAGCGGATACAGCCTCCCTTCATCAAATAACTTTAGTCTGCCTCGCACCTGTGGATCTAATTTTCTATCATAGCCAGCTCTAACCGGATAAATTAACCTAAGAATACTGCAATTTTGTCCTAGAACCTTATTAACAACATCTTCTGCTACTTTTTTAGTGTAACCATACCAAGTCAGCTTCTTATAGTCCTTTTCAGACTTATGTCTCTCTTCATAAGGCCCAGGGTCATCCTTACTTCCAGAAAATACCATATCTGTTGAAATATGCACAAAATGGGTGACTTTGGGGTCAATTGCTTCGACAAGGTTTTTGGTAGCTTCAACATTCACTTTATAACAAATCCCATCAATTTCATCACGCTGCTTTTCCGCAATAGAAACTTCGGTAAACGCCGCAAAATGAACAATTATATGTGGTTTTTCTTTTTTTACAAACTTTTCAACAGCTTTTTTATCAGTCAAATCAAGCTCATCAATATCCGGAGTCATAAGCTTATATCTATCTTGGTAAAGCTCCACAAATCTTGACCCTACCATTCCACCAGAACCTGTAACAAATACTTTCTTTTTTATTTCCATAACTTCTGAAGAATTATACCCGGATCGTATTTAAAATTATCCTTAACATCATCGCTTGTTAAAAGATTGACAATTACCGAATCACCTTTGAGAGACTTCCAGGCTTTCAATACACCCGGCGGGATCTTTATATACGATGGATTATCTTCTCCAATAATAAACTGGTCAATAATACCATATGTTTTTGAATCACTCCTTAAGTCAACCAGAATCACCTGCATTTTACCAGCAACACATGTGTATTGCGAAAAAGTATGCTCATGTACATGCCAACCCTTAATTACACCCTTATGTGTAGTGTTATAGTAAACATGCTTAACTTGCTTTGCAATATTTCTATCATTCCATGAAAGACTCCATAGTTCTGTCAAATCTCCTCGTTTATCAATATGAGTCACA
>JAFGOO010000063.1 GCA_016926455.1 Methanosarcinaceae archaeon
CCAGGGTTTCTTCCAATTTTAATTCCTGTTCAGGAGTTGGGTGAATAGGAAACCTCAGGTTTCTACAATTCTAAGCTTCTTTCCGTATCCTGATCTCAAATAAAAAACGACAACAATATATTGTTTTCTTACTATTTCAAAGTTGTTATGTTACATTTTTCTGATAGGTGGGGTACGCTTCATCCAATGACTAAAGTCGTGGGCTTTTTCTACCCCTACACACCAATTATCGTAAAGAAAAAAACGAATAATAAGATGAGAATTAAAGAAATAAAAGGATAATTTGAGCAAGATTATTCGTAGAGTTAAAATGTGGGGTTAATCAGAATCATCTTATGATAAAAAATGGCGATGGATGGAAAAGCACCAAAAAACATAAATGATTTAAATAAACCCTACGAAAAGAAAATGGAGATGATTTTTTGTTCCGACAAGGTCTAACCGCATTTCTGGTATTGTTGATGTTTTTTTTAATCCCGTTAGCCAGTGCTCAGGATATTCATATTGTTGACACTTTTTCAGATATCGATTCGGCTGATGTAACCATTCATTCAGGCGGACATTATTCAGGCGTAACCATTGATGCTGAACTGATATTCGGGGGGAAGGTCTTGGTCTCAAGACATTTTGACATTAAAGAGACATTTCCCGATACGGACACAACAAAGGTGATGTACTGGGAAATTGCCAAACCAGAGGTGGGTTTATATCGCACAAAAATGACCCTTTCGATGAACGGTTCTGCCCAAGAGACAAAATACTATAATTTCTCTTACGGAAGACAGGCTCTTCCCAGAATATTCATCAAGGACATCGTACCGGATTCCAGTGGATTAAGTGTTATACTGGCACCGTATTCGACACAGTGGGGTACAGAACCCGTACTTGCAGATGTGGATTATATGCTGGTGGATGGGGATACCGTCATATATCATCTTGATGATAAACGGATCACGGTTGTGCAGGCAACCCCCCTCTCCAGAAACTGGAATGTGCGTCTTGAAAATAACCATGATTACTCGGCAAGGGTCAAGGCAGCTATTTCGGCACCAAGGGTTGAAATGATAGCCCAGTCCAGGAATTTCACTGCAATGGACGATGCAGAGATCACCGAGCTGTACAGGGACGAGACCGGCGCAAGCGCCACAATCCTTGGACTGTCCCAGGTACCCTTTAGCGGCAACGTTATATTCACGGTTACGGAGAATGGCGAGACCATAGAGGATATCAGGGAAAAGTCCCCCATCCTTATGTCAGAAGATGATGAGACCATAGAGGTCATATGGAGCGAAAGGCTTCAACCCGGTATTTATGAACTGTCCGTGACAGTTGTGGGCAATGATGGTGACGATCTGGACAGATGGGATTCTATCATCGAGGCAAAGGCCAATGTCTCTCAAAATGTAGTACCAACTCCCACCCCTGCGGGAGGGATCCCGGGTTTTAACATCTTTACGGCAATATCCGTACTTATGCTTGTCTACATGATATCAAGACGTGGGAACCTCAGGAACAGGTGATACCTTGTGTATGAACTCTTCATTGCCATCCGACATCTGATGTCAAGGCGCAGACAGACCATTTTTTCCGTATTAGCTATTGGGCTGGCGGTCATGATACTTATGACATCCCAGGCAATAATGGTGGGTTTTACCCAAGAGTTTTATGCCAAAACAGTGGACAAGATGCCTCATGTGACAATTGAACCGAAACCTGATGAAGATTACATACATTTATACCGCAACGTTGTTGAGAATATCAAGGGCATCGATGGAGTGGTGGGGGTATCCCCGGTACTTGCCGGGCAGGCGACATTCGATTACAAGGATTTTTCCAAGAACGTCATCATGCAGGGTATTCTCGTGAACGACCATGATTCAGTTCTTCATATTAATGAAGGCATCACAGAAGGAAGTTTCAGGGATCTCGAGGTGACCCACAACAGTGTGGTACTGGGGGATAAACTGTCTGATAAACTGGATGTGAAAATCGGTGACTATGTAGATGCTTCCTTTCCTGAAGCAAATCCTGCGACCTTAAAAGTGGTTGGGATATATAATAGCGGTACGCCTCAGGATGAAACCCTTGCGTTTACCTCCCTCTCCATGGCACAGGATTTTTTTGATGAGCCCAATGTTGTGAACAGTATCATGGTCAGGGTGGATAACCCTGATAATGCCGGGGTCATATCCCATAAGATTGATAGTATGGGGTACCCTGCCTCAAGTTGGAGAGAAACAAATCCGGAGATCATGCAGACCATAACCCTCGAAAGCATGAGTAATGATATCATATTGGGTCTGGTCATAGTGATTGCTTCTTTTGGTATCGTAAGTACGTTGTTCATGGTTGTGATGGAAAAGAGCAAGGAGATAGGTATGCTCATGGCAATGGGAGCATCCAGAAGAAGCATCCAGAAGATATTCATTTTGGAAAGCGGTATACTCGGGCTTATTGGTGCTGTGGTGGGTGTGGTAGCAGGAATAATAATTTCCCTGTCATGGGGTTCATATACTTTCGATACGGGTGGGGAGGCTTATGCCGGTGTCAGCACGATTCCCTTTATTGTGAGAGCTCAGGATGCGATCCTGATCATAATCTTCACGTTCCTTGTGAACCTTATTGCAGGCATATATCCTGCAAGACGCGCCTCAAAACTTGATCCAGTGGAGGCGATAAGCGGTGAATGATTGCGGGAGTTTTTGCCATGTTTGAGGTGGACATTGCTTTCAGGCATATCAGGTCTCGCCGGCGCCAGACTATGTTTTCGGTCATGGCAGTGGCACTGGCGGTTGCGATAATAATCATCTCCATGTCAATGATGAGTGGGTTTATGAAGACTATCATTGATGTAACAGTGGAAAACCAGCCACATATCACGGTTTCGCCCAAAGAGGGTGAAGATTACATATACCTCTATCACGGGTTTGAGGACTATGTTCTTGGACAGGAAGGTGTGGTTGCGGTCTCATCCTATTATGAGGGCGAAGCTGCCCTGCAGTACAGGCACAATGTGGAAGGTGCGATGTTACTGGGCGTAAATCCTGAAGATGAGGACCGGCTAATGAATGTGACAGGGGATATGGTGGCAGGGGACTTTAACTCCCTGACCGGATCTGGCAGCCGTATAATCCTGGGGTCAAAACTGGCCCGAAACCTTGATGTGGATATCGGTGACACTGTCACTGCCAAGTTCCCGGGCTCCGACCCAACAGATTTCAAAATCACAGGGATATTCCAGACCGGGACTCCAGTCGATGAGACGCTGGCATATGCAAACCTCAGACGAGTTCAGGATTTCTATGGGCAGAGCGACATTATCACAGGGATGGATATAAGGCTCTCTGATATTTATGAAGCAGAGAATCATGCAGAGGTCATAGATCGGGAAACCGGTTATGATGCCACAAGTTGGATGGAGCTAAATTCTGAGATACTTAATTTGATAGCCACTCAGGAACAGTTTGTATATATCTTCTATGTTATGATCTTTGCAATCTCAGGATTTGGGATTGCCAATACCCTGATAATGATTGTGATGGAGAAGGTAGCTGAGATTGGGATATTGCTTGCCATGGGGACTTCCAGAAGGAGCATACTTTTTATCTTTTTGCTTGAAGCAGGGATACTTGGACTGGCTGGCGTTATTATCGGGTCGGTATTGGGGTATATCTCAGATATTGTCCTTTTGTCTTACAGCATCCCTGTTCCTCCTGATATTTATTTCGGGATGGATCACCTGCCGTTATTGATAGTCCCTAAGAACTTTATTATAGCCGGGCTATTTGCCATGGCAATTAATATGATCGCAGGTCTATTTCCTGCCCGGAGGGCCTCAAAAATGGATCCAGTGGAGGCGATTCACAGTGTCTGATGAGAAAATTATACAGATAAGAAACCTGACCAAGATATATGAAAATGGTGTGGAGATCAGGGCGATTGATAATGTAGACATGGATATCGAGACTGGAGAGTTTCTTGCGATTGTGGGTCCCTCAGGATCAGGTAAAAGCACGCTTTTGCACCAAATAGCCCTGCTTGATACGCCTACCAGCGGAACTATCTTGCTAAAGGGGGAAGATACCACAAAGATGTCTGATAAGCAGCGTTCGAGAATGAGGAACGAGGAACTGGGTTTCATTTTTCAGTACCATCACCTTCTCCCTGATTTCAATGCCCTTGAAAACGTGATGATTCCTCTTTTGATAAAGGGCATAAGGCGTTCGGAGGCAAAAAAGGTCGCTCTACAGCTTCTGGAAGAGGTGGGGTTGATTGACAGAGCCGATCACAGGACAAACCAGTTGTCTGGAGGGCAGAACCAGAGGGTTGCGATTGCAAGGGCACTTGTGAACCGGCCAAGTATTGTTATTGGTGACGAACCCACAGGAAACCTTGATACTAAAAATAGTGACAGCATCTATGAATTGTTGAGGCACCTCAACAGGGAGCACAAACAGACGTTTATCTTAGTGACCCATGATTTAAGCATGGCAGCCAAGACAGACAGAATCATCACGCTTGTGGATGGGAAGATAGCTGAAGATTCCCGGAATGTTTCTCCGACATAATGACAGAAAATAACCTTTATATGGAATAAATTGAAAAGCTGGGCTATTATGATTTCATGAGCATTTGGATGTGCCCTTTTTGTACTTTGGTGTGTCGATATTGCAGAGGTGCTCCATCAATAAGGCAAAGCAAAGGACTGGAAAGGAGAATTTTGGAAACAGGGTTGAATTCTGTTTATGAGAAACCTATGATTCGCCCTTCAAGATGGATACTTTCGATGTAGTGATGACCGAATTTGTTTCCCAATTTCTTGATCAGAACAACGCATTCAGGGAGTTTGTGCGGGTACTAAACCTGGGGGGTTATACTGGAATTAATGAGCTATGCAAGGATGAGGATATCCCGCAAAAGGAAGTTGAAGAACTCATGATGGTTGAAGAGATTTTTGGCGAGATTACTCAATTACCATTTAAGGTTCACACCCCCGACGCAGCGGAAACACTGGCTTAAGGGTGCAGGTCTACTAGGTTTCCAGATACACAAACACGGAATAAAACCCAGTATCAAGGAAGGAATAGAACTTTTCAGCGAATTCGGCGTTTTCCAGTTCATGAAAATCATGACAAGACTGGTCAGATATACTCTATCAAGCAAAATAATCCTAGACTGGATTAAAAAGCTCGAATCTTAGGATAACGTAAAGTAATAGCTTCTCAATTATCCCATTTTATAAATCAAAAATAGGAATTGCCAGTAATCGATTTAAAAGGGATTACATCTCGCTTTTCAGCTTCACCACAAGTTCTTCTTTTATGGTGGTGCTACGGTCACCGCCGCATACCATGCCACGAATACCGATAATTCCTGGCTGGATTCTCTTGATCGCTGGCAGATTCTCAAATTTAAGGGCTCCTGCTATTGCGGAATCAAGACCCAGTTCATTAGCTAATCTAACGAAATCGGTTAATTCTTCCTCTGTCATGAATTCAAAAGTAGTACGACCGTCCTTTACACCTGTATCCATCATTACCACATCAACACCTGCTTTGGCTCCGATTTTTGGAAGCAGCATAGGTGAGATGGAATTAATGCGCTCGTAATCGGAGTAACCGGATGCTACGACCTTCTTTGATGGATCATAATCCTTGACAGCACGAACGATTTTGGTAAGCATATCCATTGCCTGTTCTTCGGTCTGGATATCGTACAGCCCAACTTTTACATATTCAGCACCCGAAGATGCTGCACCCAATGCAGCAAGTGATGCAGTACCGGGCTTATAGTTAAAATCCCCAATCGTTGCACTAACGGGTTTTTTTGATTCAATTGCATCCTTCACTGCCCTTATCATCCAGGGAAAATTCGCACCAAGTGATCCTTCCTTTGGATTTTTGACATCGATAATATCAGCACCGCCATTTAAAGCAGCGATTGCTTCTTCTGTGTTAATTGGACTGATCAGTAATCTCATTTATTACCCTCTTTTTTTATATGAGAGGATGTATCAATTAAATATGTTTCGGATTATTTTCGTATTAGATTTATATAACCGGAATGTTGTGCATGCGGAGGGCGGAAACCGCAGGGAATACAAGCCAGTTCACCTGAACAGTACGATTTGCACATCATCTGAACCTGTTGAGGTAATCGATACGGTCAAACCCGCAGAAGTGTACATAGCAGACCTGAACATCCTGCAGGATATGGGTGCACACGACACCAATTTTGAAATCATACGATTAGTTTCTCGGAGAACAAAGACAATGGTTGATTTAGGTATATCTACGCTTTCCGATGTGCTGGAAGCGCTCTCACTCGCAGACACCGTTGTCCTTGGAACAGAAACCGTTTCAATGGAAACCATAGCTAACGCAGCATCTGAGTTTCCAGGTAGTGTGAATGTTAGTATCGATAAAAAGAATGGCAGGATACTCAGAAGTGACCCCCATATGCCGGAAGATCCATTTAAGATTGTGGATTTACTGAATGAAATGGATATTAGGGATATCATCATTCTGGATATGGACCGTGTAGGCACCTCAACTGGTGTGGATGTACAATTTTTAAGTAAAATAGTAAGTGCCTCAGCCCACGATGTCCTTCTTGGCGGTGGTGTCCGGGATATGGTAGACATAGAGTTCCTGAATAATATCAAAATCAAGGGCGCACTTGTTGCAACTGCCCTGCATAATTGTTCAATACCACTGGAATTAATACAATAATTAATCTAGAACGTAGACTTAGACTTACAGGTGAAAAAACATGGCAGACAAAATCGCAGAAAATGGAACTTGCGACGGATATGCAGAGATAAAAATGGGGGCGGGCTGGTACCTTACCATTACCCTTACATCGAGTGAAAAATTCGAAAAAGAGTATATCGAGATTGCAAAAGAGCGCGGTGGCCAGAGACGCGGAAGGTTTAACCTAAATCCAAAGTATGCCCGGGAACTGGGTGAGACGCTGATAAAATTTGCAGATGCTAATAATCTCTAAAGGCCAATAAAAAACTAAAAGAGTGATGTGATGATCTTTATCACATCGGCTTCTATTTTTTCGATGGCTCTATCCGTATTCACGATTATAAATCTCTCTGGTTCTTGCTCGGCAAGGCGCAGGTAGTTTGCACACACGCCCTCTAGGAACTCGATTTTTTCGAACTTAGTCTGCTCACTCCTTTTACCACATCGATAAACTGCTATTTCAGGTTCGATATCAAAAAGAATGGTAAGGTTCGGTACGATGGTCCAGTCTCTGTGGATATTTTGTATCCACTCCATAGGGTCTTCGAACTTATCACAAAGGGTCATTCCCTGATATGCATATCTGCTATCCGAATACCTGTCAGATATCACGTTTCTGCCGCTTTCAAGTGCAGGTCGTATCACCTTTGCTATATGCTCGGCATGATCTGCAGTAAACAAAAACAGTTCTGCAAGGTTGTCGGTATCGGAGTGGATGGCACGCTCCACTGCCTCACCTATCCAGTCCGTGGTCGGTTCCCTGGTAAACAAGAAATCGCCAAGCTCCGGACGTGCCCGCAAACGCGAACAGATAGTGGATTTACCGGACCCATCAATCCCTTCAAGTGTAATTAATTTTCCCTTCATAGCTACTTTGCCATCTTACAAGTAAACATTGTTATATGCTTGCGGTGTCTTCGCTACCAAACTGAGGGTATGTTATTGGGATAAAATTTGGGTCTTTCTGGAATATGAAGTCACATACATTGCATCTAAAATATACCTTTGACTGGTCAACATCACGCATAGTATCACCTTACATCTTCAAAAGTAGTAATAAATTAACAAGCAAATAATATTAATGTGCCGCTATCTTATTAATATCCGGAACTAAAAAAGATATACATGACAACTATAGGAGTAATTACTCGCGGAAAATACGGCCAACGCCTTATAGAGACCATACAATCGAAAACCTATTTCGACGTCATATCATCCGGGCTTCCTGCAAATCTACCGGAGTTCATTGAAGATCCAGCAGAGTTTCTTGAGAACTTGGATCTGGATAATATAGTGTTCAAAACAGATATCCTTATTACTTTTTCTCTTCATCCTGACCTTTCCCCGGAAATTGCCCGTCTAGCTGGCAGGGGAGGCGTTCATGCATTAATCATAGCCGAAGGAAGTTCTCACGTTCCTGTGAATGAACTGGACCAGATATCAAAGGAATATGGGATACATATCCAGGTCGATGATATATGCTGCAATCTGAGTTTGGATCCATCCATAATGGAATTCACATCCTTTTTTGGAAGGCCGGTTCTTGATATTCGAACATGTGATGGAAAGATAGTTGAAGTTAAGGTTATCCGGGGTGCACCTTGCGGGAGTACCTGGAATATGGCGAAAAAGCTCATCGGCACCCCAGTAGAAGATGCACCTGCTCTTGCTGGTCTATTTATCCAGCAGTATCCATGCCGCGCGGTGAGGGGGCAGCTTGGGGGGATACATGAATCTGCCAAACTTCACAAGCAAGCGTTAATTAGTGCCCTTGCACGCGAGCTGTATGTAACCCAACTTTGACAGTTTTCTCTCCTTTATGAAAAGAATGTCTTCTCTTTAGGCCAGAATTTTTCATTTTTTTGTCAGGAAATCC
>JAFGOO010000064.1 GCA_016926455.1 Methanosarcinaceae archaeon
AATAGATAATATAATAATGCTGTGTTGGGATATTACGCCTCTCATCCCCCGTCTTACGAAAGGGGACTTCTCGGCTTAAAAGTTAAAAAAATCAAAGCGATCCCGGAGGGATTTGAACCCTCGACCCCCGGGTTAGAAGCCCGGTGCTATATCCTGGCTAAGCCACGGGACCATGTGGAATAGCATTTCCTGTATGAGGAGTACGAAATAGTTGTTTTTGCATAAAAGGCTTTTGTAAAACAGTTGAAAAGAAGTCTTGATTCTATAAAACTCAATATAAATCTACATATATGATTGGTGATATTAAGACTGGTAACTTCAACATGAGTTTGATGAGGTTTTATAATGAGCGAACTATTAATCTATTCCAATGGCGAATACGTGCCAAAATCACAGGCCACCACATCCCTTTATGACCACGGCTTCCTGTACGGGGATGGAGTCTTTGAGGGCATAAGGGCGTATAATGGACGTGTTTTCAAGTTAGATGAACACATCGACAGGCTATACGACTCTGCACTGGCTATTGCACTTAATATCCCACTGTCAAAAGAGGAAATGAAAGAAGCGATCTGTGATACTCTTAGGAAGAACAAATTGAAAAACGCATACATACGCCCAATTATTTCAAGAGGCGTGGGTGATTTGGGGCTTGATCCACGTAAATGCCCTAAACCGAACGTCTACATCATAACACAAGAATGGGATGCCATGTATGGTGACCTCTATGAAACAGGGCTTAAAGCAGTGACTGTCACGATCCGCAGGAATGCACCGGATGCCCTCTCACCCAACATAAAATCAATGAACTACCTTAACAATATACTTGGAAAGATTGAAGCAAATGAAAAAGGCGGTGATGAAGCTATCTTCCTCGATAGCAACGGATACATTTCCGAAGGTTCGGGGGACAACATCTTTGTCATCAAAAATGGTAAGGTAGTAACCCCTCCGACCATCAATAACCTGAAAGGCATAACAAGAGCCGTGGCTATTGATTTATTAAAGGAAATGAAATATTCGATCGCTGAAGCAAATATCGGTCTGTTCGATTTATACACAGCAGATGAGATATTCGTAACTGGCACGGCTGCCGAGGCTGCACCCATCGTGAAGATCGATGGACGTATGATAGGCAATGGAAAGCCAGGTCCAGTGACAAAGAAGGTTATTGCGGCATTTTCTGAAGTCACAAAGAATAGCGGGACTCAAATATAGACAGGAAATCTGAGATTTATCCAGAAGGGATAGTTTCAGTTTGTGTTTTTTATAAAATCCACAATTTGAGTATAACTCTGGATAAAGTAATACTGGAAAAACTGAAATACCTGAATGAATCGGTTATTGCGATATTACTTCTTATGCCTATAACACTTGTTACTACTTTCAAGGCATTTGATCCATTACTTAATTTGAGATTTCTGTCCCGTGTCCATATGTTGAACAAAATACTCGTGCAGTAAATTCAGAAGATTGGATTGGAATACGATGCATCGTAAAGAATACCGTGAGCTTATATCTATCGATTATGCTCGCCATCTTATCAATGAAATTGAAGTTCAGCCTTCAATTATATCCACTCCAATTGAAAATTCGCTTGGATGTATTATTGCAGAAGATGTCGTATCAGATGTGGATGTTCCTTCTTTTAACAGAGCTGTTATGGACGGGTATGCGGTTTGTGCAAAAGATACCTATAATGCCAGCGAGGCCGGACCTATTGACCTAAAACTCATTGGCTCGATCCCAGCAGGATCTACAGACAAATTTTTTGTTACCGAAAATACCACAGTAGAAATTGCAACCGGTGCACCCATTCCAGATGGTGCAGACGCGGTTGTGATGGTCGAACATACCGAACGCCGGGATGACGCAGTTCTTATCTATCGCCCAGTACATACCGGAGAAAATGTAATGCGTGCTGGTTCTGATATAATGCGGGGTGAACGGGTGCTCCGGAAAGGCTCATGCATCGGTTCCCGTGAAATAGGTGTACTTTCGGCGATTGGAAAACGGGAAACACTCACTCGAATTTTGAAAGTAGGTATAATCTCAACCGGAGACGAACTCATCCCGCCCGGCGAATCGCTTACGGAAGGAAAGATATACGACACAAACTCGTATGCTCTTGCCGCAAGTATCACGGAATGCGGTGGATTTCCCATCGTGTATGAAATAGTCAGGGATGATGAGACAGATATGATAGAAGCGATCGAGACAGCTATCAAAGAATGTCATATTGTGCTCACATCCGGCAGTACCTCTGCAGGTGCAGGTGATGTCATCTACAAAATAATCGAGGATAAAGGCACGACCCTCGCCCACGGAATCGATATCAAACCGGGAAAACCTGTTGTCATAGGTTTAATAGCCGATGTTCCAACCATTGGGCTTCCCGGAAACCCCACATCTGCGCTCACCATCTTCAATGAACTGGTTGCCTCTATAATCCGACGTGCTGTTGGTGCTAGTGAGAAAGTAAAAGCTACCACCAGTGCAGTTCTGAATACCAGTGTTCGCTCAGAAGGAAGGCACCAACTTCTGCCGGTGGGACTCGTGCGAGGAAAGGCATATCCAGCAGATAAAGGATCTGGTGCCATAACTACCCTTGCTGATGCGGATGGTTTCATTGAGATACGAGCAGAAACCGAATTCATAGAAGCCGGAACAACTGTTGAGGTTACGCTGTTTGGTGATTTTTCGAAGCCGGATCTCCTTTTAGTTGGAGGGTACTGTCCAGGTGTTGACCTGCTTGAAGATATGACAGGACTGAACTTCAGAGTGCTTAATACAGGCTCTAGCGGAGGCTTTAGTGCGATTTCAGTGGATAATGCAGATATTGCCGGTGTCAACATGCCTGATAGTTCCGGTGAATACAATATTCAGCTAATCAAAAGAATGGGACTTTCTAATGTGGTACTGATCAGGGGCTACAGGCGTGAGCAGGGTTTAATCGTCCGACCTGAAAGTAGCATCTCAGCATTTGAAGAGATTATCGGAAAACGTATTATCAACCGCAACCGTGGTTCAGGAACCCGTTCACTTTTGGATTTAAAACTCAGGGAACTTGCTGAACAAAGGGGTATATCTCATCGCGAGCTTACAAAATCAATCATTGGATATGATTCCGGTGCAAAGACACATCGTGCAGTTTGCGATGCGGTTAAAAATGGTCGCTCAGATGCAGGTTTTGGTTTGCGTGCCATGGCTGATGAGGCAGGATTGAAGTTTATTAAAGTTGCTGTTGAAGAGTATGATTTTCTGGTTCAGAAAAATCTCCTTGAAATTGATGAGATCAAAGCACTGCTTGAGTGTCTGACCAGCAAGGAATATGCAGAAAGGCTCCCAGCTGGCATTTTTGTTTATGAACAGACTGGTGAGATCGTTCCTAATCTGTAAGGCATAATATTCATAACATATAAAATATACTAACTATTTTCCTAGAGGCAGCAAATCGGGAAAGCCTTTTTACATTTGAAGTTGTGGTTGGTGAAGATGGGCATACAGGATGATATAAAATCAGTGGAAGATGAGATACGGAAGACTTCTTACAACAAGGCTACATCACATCACATCGGGCGCCTTAAGGCAAAACTTGCACGTATGAGGGCAGAAGTTGAGAAACTGTCCTCATCCAAATCAGGAAGTGATGGTTATTCCGCACGAAAGTCAGGAGACGCTACAGTAGTTCTTGTAGGATTTCCTTCTGTTGGGAAATCAACACTTCTCAATAAACTCACTGGAGCCAATTCAGAGGTAGGTATATATGAGTTCACCACACTTGACGTAATCCCAGGAGTGCTTGATTATAGGGGTGCGACAATACAGATACTGGATGTTCCCGGACTTGTGAAAGGTGCAGCATCAGGACGCGGACGTGGCAAAGAGGTTATTTCGGTAGTCAGGAACTCGGACCTAGTGGTCTTTATATTAGACGTCTTCCAGACTCAACATTACGATGTCCTGATGCAGGAGCTGTACGATGCGGGGATTCGGATAAATACACAGCCACCAGATATCACCATCAAGAAAATGGATCGCGGTGGAGTTATCATCAGCACCACACAGTGCCTGGATCTTTCCCCTGACCTTATTAAGGCAGTGCTGAACGAATACAGAATACACAATGCACACGTTTTGATAAGGGACAACGTCACTGTGGACCAGTTGATAGATGCTGTAATAGGTAACAGGGTTTATGTGCCTTCAATAACCCTTATCAACAAGGTCGATCTGGCGTACGAAGAACTCCTTGAGAAAGAGAGGAGAAGGTTTCCGGACGCGATATTGATATCCGCAGACAGGGAAGAGAACCTTGAATCCGTAAAAGCGGGAATTTTTGATACTTTGAACTTTATCAGGGTTTACATGAAACCTCAGGGTGAGCCTGCTGATATGGAAGAACCCTTGATAGTCAGGAATGGCACCACTGTGGGAGACGTCTGTGATAAGCTTCACCGTGATTTTAAGAGGAAGTTCAGGTATTCCCAGATTTGGGGCAATTCTGCAAAACACCCCGGACAGAGAGCAGGACTTGACCACAAGCTGTGCGATAAAGACATACTGACCCTGATAATCCAGAAATGAGATTGCACTCATTCTTAAGGACCTAGCTTTAACACATAAATTTAAGCCCTACAACTCCAGTAAAAATCAGCAATATGCAGACAATTCTGCCTATATCACAGGACTCGTCAAATAACAGGATGCCAAATATGGCAGTGCCAAGTATTCCCATACCCGTCCACACAGCATATGCCGTGCCCAGAGGCAGGGTCTTCAATGCCTGACAGAGAAAATAGAAACTGAGGATCATAAAGGCCGCTGTGATAAGAGTTGGGTATAGTCTGGTGAAGCCTTCTGTATACTTCATGCCAGCCGCCCAGCTAGCTTCAAAGAGGCCGGCAATGAAAAGGTAGAACCACTCCATTCAGTCTTCCGCCCTACTACAATTTTTAATCATAAGGCAACTTTTTGAGATAATCGACATGTAAATCAACTAAACGTATCTGCTCTCTGAACCGGATTATTTCTCACCCATCTCAACACCAAGTATATCCGCAAGCTCAATCCCCTCACTTCCAATCTCGGACAAATGGTCAAAAGCTTCTTCTTTACTTATATATTTCTCGGTCCTTGCACCATCCGCCTGTTCGATCTTAATGGTAATCTCGTTCTTGACGTATCCTCTCTTAATGCATTCCCGGACGATCTCTCCGTAACGTTCGGCAATAAGCTTCAAGCAGTCGAAAACTTCATTATTCTTGACAGCATCCTCACCATCGAGAAGAACTTTTTCAAGTTTCTGTGACCTAATGTGTATACCAATGTACGTCTTAAGTTCGTCCAGCAAAGCTGTAACATCTTCCAGCTTTAGAGACTTGATAAGAGTGTTGTCTGCGGTGATATCGTAATCATCATAATAAACATGATAAATTGCATTATCTCGGCTAACCTTGAACTTATGCACTGGTTTCTTGTTCTCAAAAACAGCATCTATATAGTCATCACCTTCATGGTTGACAGATGCTATTACAAAATCAGACACGTCCACCATTTTAACCTTGTCTTCCTTGTGCAACAGTCCTGATTTTGTCCATGTTGGCAAGAACAGGTTACCAGAAACCTTCTGTACAGTCAGCACTTCATTAACAAAAGCAAGATCAGATTGATATTCCATGCCAGCCACATATGCCCGCAATTTACCCTTAAGCAGACCATTATCCATTGATGCCGTGTATTTTTTTTCGGTACCGTAAACACTGGCTTCAAAAAATGAGCTGAGTGCCGATATTATCTCTGACTCCAAACGCAGGACTTCGTGTTCCAACAATTTTTTTCTTCTTTTGAACTCATCTTTCAGATTCTTCCGATTTTTGGTAGCAAGTGTGTTGCAGCTATCAAGCAGAGTGTTTCGGCATTCAAGGATTTCCCTTGCCTCCATATCTTTCGAAATATTTTCAATGAAGGTTATTATATCATTTTCAAACTTATCCAGATCATTAAGCCTTTTTTCTAAAGATAGTGTCTCTGTTTTTATCTCATCGTTCATCTCGATTGCCAAATTTTCAAGAGAAAGCACTTTTTTGGCAACTTCTATGAAGTCCCGCAGGTCCTGAATAAAATCCCTCTGAACTGGTAAGTCTACAGCATCCTGAAATGTGTATTTCATTAAAATCTCCATATCTTGAAACGTTCTATCATTTTATTATCTATGAACCATTAAAAAGATTACGAAAAATATAGAATGCAAACTACTAAAGTACCTTCCTGACAGGTTCAAGAATAAGGTTAATATATTTAGAAGCTCCGTCCTTCAGGTCCATGGGATGGAGTGCACCCGATTCAAATACCTCTTCAAGTTCTTCAATGGTTTTGCACCTCATGTCCCCACCATAATTATCAGGCCGTTTAAAAATAACCTCATCGTACCGTGGAAATATATGATACCTGAAAAGTTCAAGGACCGGATTGTCCTCACTAACACCTACCGGACAGAATGCTTTTTTAACTTTTTTGTTGATTATATCTTCCGTGTCATCCACAGAAATGTAGTTCCCGCTGGAAGATGACATCTTTTTTCCATCAAGCCCGAGAAGTATAGGTGTATGTATGCAGATTGGCGCTCTGTACCCGAATGAGGGTAAACCTTCCCGAGCAAGCATATGGATCTTTCTCTGGTCAATCCCGCCCACTGCAACATCAATACCAAGCATTGCAATGTCTATGGACTGCATAATGGGATACACCATCTGGGAAACTTTAGGATCCTTCATTTTTCGCCCCACTTCATCCATGCTCCGCCTTGCCCTGTTCAGTGAAGTGGCACGTGTAAGTTTCAGAACGTTTAGCATATAATCAGGATTCAGTTGAAAATCCGACCCGTAGACAAATTTTGTTTTCTCGCCGTCAAGACCCAGTGCAATAAAACAGCGCTTGTTGTAATCTGCAGTCTCACGAACCTCTTCCAAAGTTCCCTTCTGGTTCAAGTAGGCATGCATATCTGCAAGCAGTACAGTAATCTCAAATCCTGTATTCTGAAGATCGAGCAGTTTGTTCACTGTCAGAACATGCCCCATGTGTATCTTGCCGCTCGGTTCATACCCTACGTATGCCGTAGGGTTTTCCTTGGTGGCAAGCAAATCCATAAGTTCTTCTTCAGTCACTATCTCCTGCACGTTTCTTTTTATCAGTTCAAGTTTGTCCATGGGTTCACCGCATGTATAATCGTGTTGTGGTTTTAAATGGTTTTGGTTGTCAGATTCCTTATAAAAGCTTCTTAAGATAAGTTTTCTTCTCGCAGGATGAAATAATTCAAAAATAGCCTGCCTTCTTCAGATTCAAACAAAGGGACATCCCAGTTCTGAACTACTTTGGTTCTAGTTGTGGTTGTTCTTTCATTGAGAACCGGATTAAAACCGGTGACCTCATATTCATCTTTGTGGACCATTATTCCCCGACGCTGCCATGCCGGCACCTTTGAAAGGTTAATTCCCCGTTTGAAAAGCAGATCATGGACGTGGCTTCCCTTCTTGCCCATCATGAACGCGGCAGCATCTGCTTCGCTTAATCCCTCTAAACGCATTGTATAATACCCATAGGAACTGATACAGTTCCGCCATGCTTCACGCTGACGCCATTTCATATATTCATGAATATAATCAAAGTTTACTGGAAGTACCCGCGAATCAAAAGAAATAGGCTCATCCAGTTTGAGGAGCATGGTCAGAGCACTGCTCATGAAACTTGGAATTACAGAGTCAAGCTTTTCAATGCGACCATCAAAAGACACATCCTGAAACAGGAAATTGATCTCATCGGAAAACATGTATGCAAAAATCGGACTCAGACCGCTTTTCTTAAAAAGAAGTTCAACTGCATCTGCCATTGCAGATGCGAACCTTTTATCATACGGTTTTTCAAAATTGAGACGTATCAAGGTATTTTTGAAATTCCTGCCGTCAACGCGTATAATTACCGGAGGAACGCAGCGCAGATCAGCATAGATCTCTCGCTTTTTCATAAGCTTTACTACTCTTTTCCTGCTTGATTTTCAGTTTTTTTAAATTTACTGATAACATCCCTGATTATAACTATATCTCCTGTGGTCACAACCCATCGATACGGTATGATGATCCCTTTGGTCGTAATGTCGAAAAGGTCGCGGTTGACGTTTGATGCTGCAATACCCGTGACTTTCCGCTCGTTTGCATCAAGTACCACATCGCTTACTTTTCCAACGTATGTTCCTGCATCTGTGTAAATGTTAAGTCCAAACAGTGATGTTATCTCTGCACGCATGATATCCCCGATCAGTTTTATTTTCCTTTTATTTAAATGAATCTATGTGAACCGCCACCCCACAAATAGGCTGGCTTACTGCTTCAAAGAAAACCCGCTGGGTTCTCCACAGGCTTTAAATATTCCCTACTGAGTACTATTCCTAATTCATTCGGCTTTAAAGGTACTAATATAGAATGGTATTCTTTACAAGACCTAAAGAGCCTAACGGGTAACAATGATGTATATGGTTTGATTTGATATATATATTTACAAACGTTTGAAGAAATCCATCTACCGTCTGAAAACGGTGGGCTTTTTACTCCAAAGATGATAAAATTACATATGATTTAACAATATATAGTTTATGAATTGTCCGTCGTGATTACTTCCTTCACTGAGGTGACGGTAGTGTCCCTATTTTGCTGTAAATTCGTCCCGTAACCATCTTTCCTTAGTCTTTCATCAATAAATATCTATTTCCTGTGATCCATTCCTCATTGATATCAATCAGTACTGACACTACCAGTCTCAATAATGACTCTTCATTCGGAAATGCACCAACTACTTTTGATCTTCTCTTCAGTTCCTTATTGATCCTTTCCATGATATTCGTTGTTCGAATCCTTTTCCAATGTTCTTTCGGAAATGCTTGATAGTTGTTCAACCCATGCTGGAATCTTTCAATCGTTTCTGATGCTTTCTTCATTTGAGGAGTATCCATGTCCGCCACAAATCCTGATACTTTTGTATGATCATCCAGTATTTCCTTTAACTTGACAATAATTTCTTTATGATCCTTCTTAGGTATCTTCTTCAACACAGCTCTCATAAAATGAACATGACACATTTGCCAGCTTGCACCTGTAAACGAAGATTCTACTGCTTTCTGAATACC
>JAFGOO010000065.1 GCA_016926455.1 Methanosarcinaceae archaeon
ACAACACGGTGATGTCAATGGAACAGAAAAAATGCTCATTTTGCGGAGAACTTCTTGGACCAGGAACCGGAAGTCTGTATGTGAAAAAAGACGGTTCTACCTATTATTTCTGTACTTCGAAATGTAAGAACAACTTCAAACTTGGAAGACTCCCGAGACGTACTGTGTGGACAGAGCAGGGTCGAATCTCTTTAAAGAAAGCATAAGCTGGTGTAATCCATGGAAAGAACTTACGTAATGATTAAGCCAGACGGAGTCCAGCGTGGACTTGTCGGCGAAATCATCGCCAGGATCGAAAGACGTGGACTGAAGATTGCAGCACTGCGCATGAGCTTGATAGATGAGTATACTGCAAAAGAACATTACAGTGAACACACGGAAAAACCTTTCTTTGGTTCACTGGTCAATTTCATCACATCCGGACCATCTGTTTCCATGGTAGTGGAGGGCAAGGACGCCATTTCTATAATGCGTGCTGTGAATGGCGCCACAAATCCAGTTGAGGCATTACCAGGAACTATCCGCGGTGACCTTGCAATCGAAAAGGGAAGAAATGTAGTTCATGCATCCGATTCCAGTGAATCTGCATTTCGGGAAATCAAGTTACATTTTGAAGATTCCGAAATTAGCGAGTATTCCAGAATTGACGCTTCATGGCTTTACGAATAAATTTAGGCGAGTAAAAATATATAGAGATAAGATTGCTATCTTGGGTTTAATATGGTAATTATCCCTAAACCTGCCTTTTTAATCGGTAGCTATATAATGCATTTTAAACACTCTATTATCTGAAGGTTAGGAGAGGGGTATTGCATCATGACAGAAATCAGAAATTTACGGACACCAATAGTATCTGTTATGGGGCATGTGGACCACGGGAAAACCACGTTGCTTGACTGGATACGAGGTACTGCAGTAGTTGAGGGGGAAGCGGGTGCAATAACCCAGCACATCGGTGCGACCGAGGTACCCATAGATATAATAGCCGAGAAATGCGGTGAACCGAAACTAGTTGATAAATTCATTGTTCCCGGACTACTGTTCATAGACACCCCCGGGCATCATGCATTTACCTCACTTCGAAGACGTGGTGGCGCACTTGCCGATCTTGCACTCGTCATTGTTGATGTCAATGAAGGATTCATGCCTCAGACCATAGAAAGCTTGCAAATCCTAAAAACATATAAAACGCCATTTGTTGTGGTTGCGAATAAGATTGACAGGATACATGGCTGGAATCCTCACATGGATACACCTTTTGCATTCACATATAACAGGCAAAGTGAACACGTTAAAAATTCACTTGACAACAAGTTCTATGAAATCGTTGGAGAACTCTACGATGCAGGCTTCAGTTCTGATAGATATGACAGGATAACGAACTTCCAGCGTAATATCAGTGTAATCCCTATAAGTGCAGTAACAGGTGAAGGTATTCCTGATGTTTTGCTTGTGCTACTAGGACTTGCACAAAAGTTCTTGGAATCTAATCTGCACTATGATGCAAATGGACTTGGGGTTGGAACGGTACTGGAGGTCAAGGAAGAGCGTGGACTGGGGACAACCATCGATGTTATCCTTTATGACGGAACGCTGAAAAAAGGTGATACAATTGTGGTCGGAACACTTGATGAACCGATTCAGACAAAGGTCAGAGCGGTGCTGAAACCAAGACCACTTTCGGAGATTCGGTCCGAAGAGAAGTTCAAACAGGTAAACAAAGTGACTGCTGCGACCGGTGTGAAAATATCGGCACCTAATCTCGACAATGCCCTTTCAGGTGCACCTGTAAGGGTTGCGACCGTAGATACCGTTGAAGAGATAGTTGAGGATGTACGGAAGGAGATCGAACAGGTCAAGATACATACCGATATCAACGGGGTTACGATCAAAGCAGACACAATCGGTTCACTGGAAGCTCTCGTGAATGAGCTTAAAAAGGAAAATATCCCAATCCGAAAAGCGGACGTCGGTGATATCTCCCATCGTGACATTGTTGAGGTTTCGGCTATCGAAGACCCGTTCTATTCAGTGATTGTCGGTTTCAATGTGAATATACTACCTGATGCAAAAGAGAAGGTTCAAACATTGGACATAAAGTTGTTCATGAACGATGTGATATATCGTTTGATTGATGATTATAAGGATTGGGTAAAAGAGCAGCGTGAATTTTCGGAAAAGGCTATTTCCGAGATGATTATCAAACCCGGAAGGTTCAGGATTTTACCGAACTGTACTTTCCGGCAGAGTAAACCGGCAGTAGTGGGCGTAAGGATATTCGGCGGTGTTGTCAAAACAAATGTAGATATCACAACGGAAAATGGCACAGTAGTTGGTAAAATCAAGGGTCTACAATCAGGTGGAGAGACTAGATCGGAAGCTCGTGTGGGCATGGAAGTTGCTGTGGCAATCGATGGCCCAACGGTTGGCAGGCAGATAAAAGAAGAAGATGTGTTGTATGTGAATATACCCGAAAAGCATGCAAAAATCCTTGAACAAGAACTATATGATTCACTGCAAGCTGATGAAATAGAAACACTTGATTCATTTTTGGAGAT
>JAFGOO010000066.1 GCA_016926455.1 Methanosarcinaceae archaeon
GTAGTGTTATCGAAAACATTGGAGTAAGATTCATTAATCAACCAAATTGAACTGTTTGATCCAATAGTAGTATTATAGAAACCATTGTTATTAGCCCCAGTGCTCAAATAAAATGGATAAAAACCATTTACTGTATTGCCTGAAATTGAATTATTATTGACATTTTGAGTAAGAATAATTCCAAATGCAGATTCTGGATTTGGATTAATAGTGTTATAATATATAACATTATTATTCGTAGTTACCCAAATTCCCACACTGTAAACATTATTATTCACAGTGTTATTGCATATATAATTGTCAGAAGAATAAAGTGCAATTCCACATTCCGTATTAGTAATAGTAAACCCATCTATAGTAGATTCAGAAGCATTAACTTCAATACCACAAGAAACTCCACCACCGTCTATGACTGGTTGCCCTTCTCCTATTAAATAAAGACTTTTATTTAATACAACATTTTCATTGTATGTACCGCTATTGACAATAATAGTATCACCAGGTAATACAGATACGTCATTTATCGCCGCCTGAATAGAAGTATAATCATCTTCAAGGTTAGGGCCTACGGTATACGTAGCTGCCTCTTCAATTGTTTTTTCAACATAGAGATAGTATCTAAGAGTATCATTGTCAGCTACTTTAAATGACAAACCTTCTGCAATTTCCTGTTCAGAGTCTCTTGTTAAAGTGAATGATTCATCGTTTGTAAATGAAAGTGAATTAGAATCAATAGAATTTACTTCAAGCTGACCGAATTGATCGCTACTATTAATCTCAAGTACATCTTCAAAATCAATCAGCCACATGCCGTCAATTACTGTAATGTTTTCTGACCGATTTACATCGGTAATGTTTGCTATGAAAACAACAACATCATCTTCATTTCCAACATCTTTATCATATACCCAGGTGACGCCATCGGGGTTGGAAGAGATATCGATAACTTCATCTTCAATATATACTCCGTCCTTACTCAATTCCAGCACTACACTGTTTCCATCAATATCAATCTCTTTTGCTTCAAGTGCATAACCGTTTAATAATTCAAGAGGTTGGCCTGTATTCAGTACAAAATTCTCATCACTGTCCACAAGCAATTTCGCAAGTTTGTCTGGTGTATTGTCTTTTAGTGGAACATACTTTTCAGCAAACAATCCAAGTATATTGTACTGACCTTCAATGTTTGGGCTTGAGTATTCTACTTTTTGAATTGTAGTTGTGTAAACAAGATCATCCTCTTCGATTGTTCGATCATTCAAACTCAGAATCGTCAATTCTTCAGTTGCGATGTTCTCATTCATATCGTAAATAAAGCCAGAAAAGGATGAGGCATCCCAATATCCTGCTACGTCTTCATAAACTGTTCCACGTATTTCATAGGTTCCAAGCTCAGTATATTCTTTCATTAAATAGAACCTAACATTATCATCATCAGCTACATTAAATGACAGACCTTCTGCGATTTGCTGTTCAGAGTCTTTTGTTAAAGTGATTGCTGAATCTTCGTTTGTAAATGTAAGCGAATTAGAACCAATATTTACATCAAGTTTACCGAATTGATCACCACTATTAATTTCAAGTACATCTTCAAAATCAATAAGCCACATGCCTTTAACTAAAATAAGGTGGTCTGTCTCACCATCAAATACATCGGTAATGTTTACTATGAAGACTAAAACATCATCTTCATTTGCAACATCGTTTCTATTATATTCCCATATGATACCATCAGTACCTGATACATCAATAAGTTTATCTTTAAGGTATTCTCCATCCTTGCTAAATTCTATCCGTGCTTTATTACCTTCGACCTGTTTTACACTAAGTGCATAGCCGTTTGTGAGTTCCATTGAAGTCCCATTTCTTATTGCGTATTTGTCATCATTGTCTACGAGCAATTTAGCAAGTTTGTTTGGAGTATTTTCTTTTAATGGAACGTATTTCTCACCAAAGAATCCAATTATATTATACGTACCAGGAATGTTTAGGCTATTGTATTCTACTTTTTTAATTGTAGTTGTATAAACAAGCCCATCCTTTTCGATTGTTCTTCCATTTACATAATATCCACCGTAGATTTTCAGACTTTCAGTTGTAAGACTATCATCAATATCATAATAGAATCCTGAAAAATTTAATGCATTCATTTCAATGAAATCAGTATCTACATTACCTATTATAGCAGCTAAATCTGGACCATTATAAACAGGTCCTCTGATTTCAACTATATCCGTATTATTTGCAGTGTATGAAGTTGCAATTCCCATAAGTGCAATTAGGATACCAATGATTAAGAACATATTTTTAGTTTTCACAGAAACACCTCCAAGAACAATTTTTTCCATAAAAATGGACAATACATTCTGAAAATATGATATAATTTATTAATAAATTCAAAGCAACGCTTATTCTGTCTATTAATTTCTTACTTGAAACTATAGACATAGTATACCCCCATATAATGTAAAATCGTATTATATGTATACTTATTCAGGTGAACACCCACATTTAACCCTATAATCTTTATGCTATTCTCAGCAATAAATCTAACGAATGTCCTCAACATTGAGCTAGTTAAGTACGGAACAAATATTACAAATAATATTATGGATTTTTAACTTATCATGGCCATACTTTGCGAAAAAGAGTATTCAAATCATTCCATATTATGAAAATAAGTCCAAAACATAAGGTATTTAACTATAATCTATACACAGCGACTTAACTAATTATGCATAATAAGGTAATAAGTTTAGTTTAAAACTATAATCAGAATCTTCTATAATTAATGACTACTCCAAAATAGCAGCAAAAACAAAGGACGACTATTTTTTAGCAAAAACTTTAATAATAGTAACACATGATTGTATTTATCTTTCAGAAATGTAGTTGTCAGAGGAGTTGTAATTTTGAAAAAAAAATTATTTACGTTTGTTTTACTTAATGGACTTATTTTATGTTCTATAAGTATGGCAAGTGCCCATTTCACGATGGTTTTTCCTAGTGATAGTGCGGATACCGTATGGGATGTGACACCTGAAGATTATATAGCAGAGCTTGGCGATACTAAGACAATATATCTGATCTGGGGACATCCTTATGAGCATATATTATTTGATATGGGGTCTATACCTGAAGTGTCTGTTGTGAAGCCAGATGGTACGCTTGAGCAATTGTCAGTGGAAAAAACCACTGTTGAAGGACAGGATGAGGATGGAAATGCCGGAACGTTCGTGGCTTACAAGACCTCGTTCACTGTCGACCAGATGGGAGATTCGGTTGTCGCTGTTAAATATCACGACTCTGAGGAAGAGTTGGTAGACTACACCAAAGCGGTCATCCACTGTGGTGAAGAGATGTGGATTGGCTGGGATGCAGAGGTTGGACAGGAAACCGAGATACTTCCATACATGCGACCATATGGTATGGAAGAAGGATTTGTATTTTCCGGACAGGCAAAATATGATGGTGAAATTCTTGCAGGTGCTCCTGTAGAGGTTGAAATATACCACACATTGGATGCGGGTATTGAGATTGTAGAAGCCGCAGAGGAAATGTTCCCATATGATGCGCCTATGGTGTTTACGAGGCTTACCAAGTCCAATGCGGATGGAGAGTTTATGTATACACTTGATGAACCCGGAATATGGTTTGTTGGGGCTACAATGGAACCGGAGACAGGATCCGCCGTAAGAGGTGTGTTCATGATACCGGTGCTTGAGTCGTTTCCAGCAGTTGAACAGTCCTCCCCATCCGCAGAACTCCAGCAAGCAACAGAAAAACCTGCTTCATCAGCAAGTGCGCCAGGTTTTGAGGCAATTCTTGCAATAACTGGAATTCTTGCAGCACTCTTTGTTACATCAAGGAGAAAATAAGAATTTTAAGCTGGAATCGGGAGGGTTTACCTCCCCTTCTCAGTATATTTTTGTTGTAAAGTTATGATGGGTCGTTAATTTGTTAAGTGCATTCTAAAAAAGGAGGATTAAACGGTGCACATATCAGATGGAGTTTTATCATCTTCTGTCATAATAGTTGGTTTTGTCATAACACTGGTATTGCTTATGATAACGCTGAGGTGTAGCATGAAGCAGAGTGATGTGAAAGAGCAAATACCAAAGCTTTCTGTGATGGCAGGAGCCTTTTTTGTAGCTTCCCTGATTCATATACCGGTTCCGCCCACCTCTGTTCATCTGATACTAAATGGACTGATGGGTGTAGTTTTGGGAGTACTTTCATATCCCGCAATATTTATAGGTCTCACCCTGCAGGCAGTTT
Source organism: Methanosarcinaceae archaeon (assembly GCA_016926455.1). Lineage (GTDB taxonomy): Archaea > Halobacteriota > Methanosarcinia > Methanosarcinales > Methanosarcinaceae > JAFGQV01. Next base: position 4,279 of record JAFGOO010000066.1, read on the forward strand.
TATTCCAGCATGGTGGCTTCACGACCATCGGCATAAACACTATGAATATGGGGATTCCCGCATTGCTTGCTTATGGTATTTTCAAGATTGGATATCAAAAAGGCATTCCTCTTGTATTAATTGGAGCTATTTCGGGCGGTCTTGCAGTGTTCATTAGTGTGATTTTTTTGGCAATGTCCCTTATAACTACTGGTGAGGAATTTATTGATATTGCTAGACTTATTGCAATAACCCATGTGCCGATTGTGATAATTGAAGCAATTGTAACCGGATCAGTGGTTGCTTTTCTTGCGAAAGTCAAACCAGAATTGTTACCTATTGATATGGAGAGATAAAAAATGAGGATAAGTAAAACTTTGAACTTTATGCTACTGGTTTTAGTTCTCTGCACCACACTGATGCCGGTAGCATCCGCACACAGGGTGTACCTACTGGAACAGATAAATGAAGTACAGATAAAATCATGGTATGGTGGTGGAACCGCCATGGCAGATGCGGATGTGGAGATCTACTCTATAAAAGATGGGCAGGAAGAACTGTATCTTGAGGGCAAGACCGATTCGGAAGGAATGTTCTATTTCACACCAAAATTGGGGGTTTCCAAGTACAGGGCAGTGGTATCTGCAACAGGACATAGTACTGATAAGGTGATTGATTTTGCAGGAGGAATGCAGCAGGAAGAAGCTGAGCTCCCACTTGCGATGAGAATATTTGCAGGGTTTGGATATTTGATCGGTCTGGCTGGTATAGCAATGTATTTAGCAGCACGAAAATTGAAAAACGAACATTAAAATAATTAAAGTGGAAATGTGACATCATGGAGTATCCTGAGATTGATAGATATGCATCACTTAAATCTCCAATACATCAATTCGATCCGAGAGCAAAAATAATTAGTTTTTCCATTCTTATTTTTTTTGTTGTGTTTGTAAATGAGCTTGATATTGCTGTTATTAACCTTTTTTTTTCATTTATCCTTATTTTTATCTCAAAACTCCCTATCAAGTTCGTGCTTAACCGAATAAAATGGGTACTTTTATTTGTTCTTCCCTTCCTCATTATTATGCCTTTTACTGCAGGAGGGTCTGAACTGATGACCATCGATGGAATAAAAATGACCTATGAAGGGCTTGTACTTGGAATGCTGATTGTTCTAAGGGCTACATCAGCAGTGATGCTTATATTAACGATGCTTGCTACAATGAGGTTTGATACCACGATAAAGGCACTTTATATGCTGAATGTGCCGGGGTTGCTTATTCAAATGCTGATGTTCACGTACCGTTACATATTTGTTTTTTTAGACGAGTTTCTAAGAATGTGGAGGGCGATGGGGTCCAAAGGTTTTAAATTAAAGGCAAACATGTACGCACTCTCTATGCTTGGAAATGTGGTTGGAATGTTGATTGTCAAAAGTTACGAGAGGGCTGACAGGGTATATCAGTCAATGATCTCTAAAGGTTATACGGGAAATCCAAAAACAATGGTAAAGTTCAATATGGTAGCAAAAGATTATGCTATAGCCTTTCTTTTGATAAGTATTGCAATACTGCCGTATATAAGTAAGGTGGTTTTATGACACAGGAAGCCATATCTATCAGGTCTTTGAACTATTCATATCCAGATGGGACAAAAGCACTGGAAGATGTTACTATTAAAGTCGAATCGGGTGAAAAGGTCGTAATAATTGGTCCGAACGGTGCTGGAAAAACCACACTCTTTCTACATCTAAATGGCACTATCAGGAGTTTGGAAGATAATGTTAATGTATTTGGAAAAAACATCGGGAGAATGGCTACTGAAGAGCGGATAAAAGAAGTAGGAATTGTTTTTCAGGATCCAGATGATCAGCTGTTCATGCCCACAATTTTTGATGATGTGGCATTCGGTCCAATCAACATGGGTTTGGATGAAGGAGAAGTGGAAAGAAGGGTAAAAAAAGCTCTTGCAACTGTTGGTCTGCTTGGCTATGAGGATAGGGTGCCGCATCACATGAGTTATGGGCAAAAGAAGAAAGCTGCACTTGCGTCTGTTCTTTCAATGGAACCAAGAATACTTGTACTGGATGAACCCACAGCCAACCTCGACCCAAGGAGCAGGGTAGATTTCATACGGGTAATAAATGACCTAAACAAAAAAGAGGGGATTACAATTGTGATAGCGATGCATGATGTGAATGCGCTTCCCGAACTTTCGGACCGTGTTTATGTTCTGAACAGGAGAGTTGTGGCGGAGGGGTCACCTAGAAAGATTTTTTCAGACATTAGTCTCCTTAAAGAGAATAATCTTGAAGCTCCAGAGGTATTCAATCTCTTCAAGGTGCTAAGGTGTTTTGGATATAACTGTGATGATCTACCCCTCTCGATGTATGAAGCAGTTGATGTGCTTACAAAAACAATAGAAGACGGGAACGGGCATATTCACCTCCATATCCATGAGCACACGCATGAAGAGGTAAAAAAAATAATGTATAGCTACAATCACCACTGAGAAAAGATCATAGAGATTTTGGATTAAATCAACACAAATAGTAATATTTTATACATAAAAACTATATTTACTATTTTATGATATTGTTTATTGATTTTGTATTGCGCGAAGATTATGAACAGGTGAAACCTATTGGAGATAAATTATTAGAGAGTGATTTGTTGATCAACTGGGAAGCATTTCGACCTATAGTTACAGGATTGTATAATAAAAAGATCTATAAGGTTTGCCGTTAAAATGGTCTTTGCTTCATTCGCATTCAACTTATTTCAGCTTACGAATGACGGGGTGCAGGGGTAGAGAAAGACCATGTTCTTTAGACATGGGATGAATCATACCCCTGCACCCAATTAGTCGTAGAAAGTACGTTTTCCCTCCGTGATTATGTTTTTTATGCATGTTATACAATAACAAAAATAGGCTTTGTAGAAATCCTCATTTGAACAATAAAGATAACCTTAACATACCTGTCAAGGTTATGCACCAATAATTTGAATTTGATCTCTTTTGCTTGATTCCAGTACTTCTTTGCTCTAATTTCTTCACTGTATTTTCTTTTCAAAACAGAGAACATTGTTTCTACCAGATTTCTA
>JAFGOO010000067.1 GCA_016926455.1 Methanosarcinaceae archaeon
AGAAGCTGCAAAAGCTGCGGATGTTATCCAGATTCTGTTGCCGGACGAGGTTCAGTCAAAAGTATACTATGCAGAGATAGAGCCCGGACTTGAGGCAGGAAATGCACTGGTATTCTCGCATGGGTTTAATATTCACTACAACCAGATAGTGCCATCAAAAGACATCGATGTTTATATGGTTGCTCCAAAGAGTCCCGGACACCTTGTGAGAAGAACATACAAAGAAGGTGCAGGCGTACCCGGTCTTATTGCAATCTTCCAGAACGCCACCGGAAAGGCTCACGATTTGGCTCTTGCACACGCAAAGGGTGTTGGGTGTACCAGAGCCGGTGTAATTGAAACGACCTTCCGCGAGGAAACCGAAACCGACCTTTTCGGTGAGCAGGTGGATCTCTGCGGTGGCGTGGCATCACTCATCAAAACATCCTTCGAGGTTCTGGTGGAGACTGGATACCAGCCCGAGATGGCATACTTTGAGACGCTGCACGAATTAAAGCTCATAATTGACCTGATACACGAAGGAGGGCTTGAAAAGATGTGGTATTCGGTATCCAACACCGCAGAGTACGGTGGTCTTACCGTCGGTCCAAAGGTCATCAATGAACTTTCAAGAGAAGCCATGTACGAGGCACTGGAAAAGATCCAGAGTGGTGAGTTCGCCCGCGAGTTCGTGCTTGAGGGACAGACCAACCACCCGGTTCTGACCGCACTGGAGCGTCAGGAGAAAGAACATCCTGTAGAGGTCGTGGGAAGGAAACTCAGGGCCATGATGCCGTGGCTTAACAGTGGACTCAATGAAGAATAAGGCTTAAATTCAAGATCAATCTCTTCGTGTTTTCGTAGACTGGTAATTTTCGAGAACACAAATAAGTTTATTGTGAGGTTTGGTATTGCCCGAGGTTATTGATACTATTCTGTCGAGGCGGAGTGTTCGGACATTTACGAACGAATCTGTTGGTAAAACGCATATTAATACGATTCTGGATGCTGGCAGGTGGGCACCTTCAGGATTGAACAACCAGCCATGGCGCTATATTGTTGTGCAGGATCGGAATACCATCGAAAATATCTCAGTTTTCACTCGCTACAGCAATGTGGTACAGGGTGCCCAAGTCTTGATACTGGTGTTCTTGGAAAGGGATGCTGTTTATAATTATGTGAAGGACGTTCAGGCGGTTGGCGCCTCCATCCAGAATATGCTGCTTACATGCTGTGACCTCGGGCTTGGTGCCGTCTGGCTTGGTGAGATACTAAACCAGAAAGAAAAAGTGAACTTGATTCTGGATGCTCCCGATTCATTTGAATTGATGGCAGTGCTTGCAATTGGAAATCCCAAAGATGAAAAGCGCACATCTAATCGCAAAGCTGTTCGGGATATAGCGTTCAATGAAAAGTTTGGTGTTAATTGGGTGGAAAGAGACGAAGAGTTTTGATAGGAGGTATAGGAGGTACTTCAGGGATTTTGCTTGAGAGGGTGTAGAAAAGAGAACGTTTCAAGCACATTGTACTCTTCGTCTCTATGCGAACAATGGAATCAATTATATATAAATCCTTTGCTTAAATCTCTATGAAATAATATTTTTAATCTGATGGTTATTGTAGCGTGTTTCATCAACCAATCAGGAATCTGCATCTGTTGAGATTCCAATTTTAACGCCTTTAAAGTACTGAAGCACAATATAATCCTCTTTTTTTGAGTTATTGCCATCTATTTGTATTATCGTTGAAAAGGTTAATCCTAAGAACACTTTTCAGCTATGTTCGGTATGTGGTAAAAAGAAAAAAAGCAAACTTCAATTATCAGATAGTTTATTTGATTGTGAACGTTGCAACACTTCATTAGACAGGAATGTTAATGCAGCAGTCAACATACTGAATAGATCTAAAACATATCAAAGTACCGTGAGGCTCACGGGAACTAAAGGCTGTGGAATTAGAACCTCTACAACCAGTTGTTTAACTGGGTTGCAAGCTCCGACAATGAATTCGCAATTGCTTAAACTCATTAGAGGGTAAGAATCCTTTAGGGTTCAATAAAAGAAACCCACGGCTTTAGTCGTGGGAGTAGTCAGTTTGATGTCTTTACCCTTGAACTTTGCGCACATTTTCGGTTCACACAGGACTCAATGGCGTCCTTTCCCTGTTCTTTTATGCGGATAAGATGCCATCCGCACCTCTCACACAACCTTTCAAGTACAGTAAGCCTTCCGGTTTTTGGTACGGATTCGGTGTAACCGCAGCGATAGGTACAGCCTAGGAAGCGCGTATTTTTTGTTGTTATTAAAAACATCTTTCCACTACAGTTTGGACAAGCTCCGATAATTTTAGGAGGAAAACACTCCTTTTCCAGTTCACAGTTAAAGCAAGGTCCTACACCTATTGCCCATTGATATTTGTTCCCGACCTTCAAGACCCCCGAACCACCCTTTTTACACTCAAGGCTCCGAATGATGGCAAGAGCACCTATCTTTGGGAGTGGATATGTATTCCTGCACTCTGGGTATCCTGTGCAGCCGATAAAACGCCCTTTATCCGTAGTTATTATTCTAAGGATCCGTCCGCATTCTGGACATTTCCCTACATAGTTCTTTTCATCAACTGATGCAGCCTCATCCTGAATGGTGCCTGCCAGCCGGGATATCAGTTCAGTCCTGTTTGCAGAAAGCTGTAAATACATTTCCTTAATTAATTCCGTTCCTTCTTCAAGCACAGTCTCAAAAGGCTTTTCACCATCCTCCACTTCTTGAATCAATGTCTCTATGCGAGCACGGATGTCTGGTTTGACAAGAATTGGAACCGAAACGTAAAGTGCGTCCATGAGTGCAAAACCAGTATCAAGAATCGAGATGGACTTACCCTTATTCTCAAAATAGCCTCGTTTTTTGTTGGTGCCGATATGCTTTGGTGCTGTTGCTTTAGTACCGATGCCGTGTTTATCCATCAGCGTCAAAAGTTCGGCTTCAGTTAACTTTTTTGGAGGAGATGTTCTAGATTTTGTGTTTGTTAACTTCTTGATGTCTGTGTTATCTCCAACCGCGATAAGCGGTAGTAGTTTGTCGTTCTTTGTTTCAAAGGGATACACACGCATCCATCCTGGATATTTTTTCACAGACCCGCTTGAATCAAAAATCTCGTCTTTGACCGAAATCTCAAGATGGGTCTTTTCAAATACCGCTGATGGCATCAGGTTTGCAAGGAAATGGCGGGTAATAAGGTCATACACATCCCATGCATGCGGGATACTAACTGCCTTTAAAATATCCTTTTCATATGCCGCTTTTATTGGATGTATGGGCGGATGATCATGAGCATCCTTCTTACCGTTCTGAGGATATATTTTACCTGAAAGTATCGAAAGTGCATATTCTGCATATTCCCCTTTAGTTAAAAGTATGAGAAGAGACTTAAAATCAAAATCATCGGCATATCTGTTTGTCTCGGTTCTTGGATAGCTGATAAAACCAGATAAATATAGATGCTCGGCAATTTCAAGAGCCTTCTCAGGGTTGATACCTAAAAATCTTGATGCGCGCTTTAGAAATTCAGTTGTGTTCAATGGATATGGTGGATTGGTCTGTGTGTCTTTTACGCTCTTTTTGACAATTGTACCGCTCTTGCAACCTCTTATTTTCGTAAATATTGCGTCAGCTTTTGCTTTCTCGGTAATGTGACCTGAACGGTGCGAACCCTGAAAGTCAGAACCCTTTGAATTAAATAATGCTTCAATCTTCCAGAAATACTTTGATTCGAAGTCCCGGATAGCACGCTCGCGCTCATAGACGAACCCGCAGGTGGGTGTCTGGCATGGTCCAATAGAGAGTATATCCTTTGTGCGCGCTTTTTCACGTACAGAAAGGGTTACGTATCTGGTAAATGTTGCACCCATCTTCAGGTCCAGTATCTGGCGGGCTTCGGCAGCCATTGCCATATTCCTGTCAGGTTCGACAAGCTTTTCAAATGCACGATTAATCTCACCGGCTGAAAGTGAAGAGAAACGTGCACGTTTCACAGGTGCTTTGGATACGTTTTCTGCTATGGATTTGACCTCAAATCCAATATTTTCTCCTTCTCTGTCAAAATCGCAGGCAAGAATTATTTCATCTGCATTCTGGGCAAGTTGCTTAATGGCATCAACATAGTTTTTCTTGGTCGCGGACTTAATGGGTGCTATATCGAGAAGAACCGCTGGGTCAACTGCATACCAGTTGTTATATCCTGCTGGATAATCGTATCCCATTATGTGACCAGATAGCCCCATCATACGCCATAATTTATTATTTTTTTCAAATTCGTATACTTGAACCCCCTCAACAATTGTGCGGGTGAAACCACTACTGCTCAGTATACTTGCGATCTGAGCTGCAGCTTTGTTTTTCTCTGTGAATACAACAGTGATCATTTCCGGGACTTATGTTGTTATGCATGATAAATGTAGAGTCCTTAGAAGAAAATGTATCAATTTTGTTTCATTCCATACGATTCTTTTTCTTAATCCTTACTTGTTTTATAGAATCAATTTTAACTCTGTTATATGGTACTAATCACTCTAACAACGGATTTCGGTTCACTGTACCCAGCGGCTCTTAGAGCTGTGATCCTCCAGATAAATGAAAGTGCAAACATCATTGACATAACCCATTCGATTCCACCTGGCGACATCCGTGCGGGTGCATTTGCCCTCTACTCGTTTGTTGAGTATTTTCCCAAAGGAACGGTGCATGTTGCTGTGGTCGACCCAGGCGTCGGGACAAGGCGGCGTCCAATTGCCATATCTGCAGGCGGGCAGTACTTTGTAGGACCTGACAACGGTCTCTTGATCCCAGCTGCACGCAAGCTAGGTCAAATGGAGATTTATGATATCATGAACCAGAAATTGCTTTGTAACCTTTCGTCCACCTTCCACGGAAGAGATATATTCGCACCTGTTGGTGCCTATCTTTCAGGTGGTATGCAGCTCGAAGATGTCGGAAACAAAATTGATGATTTCGTGGATATGGATTCTGAAAAGGCTGAGATATATGATAATACAATAAAAGGCGAAGTGATCTTTATCGATGATTTCGGAAACATTATTACAAATATACCAAAGGACATGATCCTGAAAATTGCCGATCTTGGAACTGTATTATATGTATCTGGTAATAAAATGCCATTTTTGAGAACTTACGGAATGGTCGGGATAGGTGATCTTCTTGCACTTATCGGAAGTCACTGTTTTCTGGAGATATCAGTAAATCAGGGCAATGCATCCAGAGTTCTAAAAATCAAAAATCATGATACGGTAACAGTAAGACCACTGGAGAAAAGAATACGCTAAGCAACTACATCCATTCGTAATATAGCATTACCTCCGGTACAAAATCATGCATGAGACTATTTTCAACATAGCCGAAAAATAGACATCCTTCGCATTCTCTAGAAATTGCTTTTCTCTTATTCTTTGAAGAATCCCAGACATTTTTGATTCCGTCCCTGATATTTCCAAGCTTTTCCCTCTTAACGCGACAGTTCTCCACAGTACCGTCTGCTGTAACATTCATGATGATGTCACTTGCATGGCAGGTATAATTTGGATTCAGATTCTTAACCATTGTAAGATATGTAACCGAGTTTATAATCGGATATCCCTGTTTTTTCATCTCAATTATGCGCTCGACAGTTTTTTTGTACTTTCCCATGTTCCTGATTCCAATCTCGTTCCACACATCATTTTCAATTTCCCCGAACTCGTAAAGCGGTTCGAAAGATATCTTCACTTCCAGTTCTCGTGCCAGATGTATGAGATCTTCGATATCGTCAAGGTTCTTACCGCTGATAACACAGTTCATAAGAAGAGGGTTCATTATCCTGTCTTTTGCCTTCTTTATTCCGAGTAGTATCTCATTAAAATCGATTCCCCGGATTTCTTTATAGCTTTTTATACCATCCACAGACACAGAGAGATAATCAAGGTGTTCCAATTCGTCGGCTCTATTGTACAGGAGTTTCCCATTGGTTATGAGGAAGGTTATCATACCCAGTTTTTTGGCGTGTTCGAGTATCTGGGGTATATCGTCTCGAAGGAGCGGTTCGGTAGCCCATGCATTATATATCATTATCCCAAAAGATCGCGCATCCTCAAGGAGCCTGAATATCTCCTCAGTTGTCATCTCGTCCCCGCCTTCTTTCCAGTATTCACAGAACCTGCATCTCATGTTGCACCGCGAATTGACGGTGTGGGAGAGAACAAGTGGTCTTTTTCTGACCCTAAGTTGCCATAGGGCTCTTGCTGCAAAGGTGGGTGAAAATGTGTTCATGATAATCCTTCTTCGTTTTTCAGGTTCGAATTGGTGTGATGATGCTTGAAGTCATTAATCAGTGTAGGCTGTGAATTACTCCACGCTTACGCACGGAATTTCTTGCTTCATTCTTTGAACCATCGTTCACAAGTCCACAAGCCCTTCCTCTCGTTCCGAAAGTGTCAAACGGTTATTAGATTTTGCAGTGCAAATTTCTTGATGTTGATTGCAGCATTGATATCCCGATCTTGTTCTGTATTGCATTCAGGGTAACTCCCTATCTTTCAAAGTCAATTCTTTATTATGAAATCCACAGATATTGCAGATTTTAGTCGATGGCTCGAATTGACCTATTTTTAATAAA
>JAFGOO010000068.1 GCA_016926455.1 Methanosarcinaceae archaeon
GGTACAAAACCTTCTGATTATGATTTTGCGGTATTCCATCAACCAAATGGGAAGTTTCCGACACGCGCGGCAAAGATGTTAGGATTCAGTAACGAACAGATCAAAACAGGGTTAGTGGTGCCAAGACTTGGAAACACATACTCGGGCTCGTGCATCATGGGTATCGCAGCAATCCTCGACAAGGCAAAACCAGGAGACAGGATATTTGCCACTGCATTTGGTTCTGGTGCAGGTGGTGATGCATTCAGCATTACTGTGACGGACAGGATAGAAGAGATCCGTGAAGGTGCACCTACGGTGGAGGAACTGTTGAGTAATCCGGTATACATGGACTATGCAATGTATGCCAAGCACAAGGGTAAGATAAAACGCGCATGAAGGTGTTAGTAATGAGAGATGTAGCAATTATTGGAGTATATAATACAAAGTTCGGTGAAATGTGGGACCGTTCTTTCAGGGACATATTTGTTGAGGCTGGCGTGGGTGCGCTGGAAGATGCTGGTGTTAGTGGGGAGGATATTGGTGGTCTGTACGTTGGGAACATGAGCGGTGGACAGTTTGTTGAGCAGGAGCATATCGGTGCCTTGATTGCAGACTATTCGGGTCTTTCAAGAAACCTTCATCTACCGTCAACACGTGTAGAGGCAGCTTGTGCTTCGGGAGGACTTGCTCTCAGGCAGGCAATATTCGCAGTCGCATCCGGGTATCAGGACATCACGGTTGCGGGAGGGGTAGAAAAGATGACCGATGTTTCCACTTCAATTGCATCTTCGGCTCTAGCGGCGGCAGCTGACCATGAATGGGAAGGCATGATGGGTGCCACGTTCCCAGGGTTATACGCAATGATCGCACGGTTGCATATGCATAAATACAGAACTACTAGTGAACAACTGGCAGAGGTAGCTGTAAAGAACCACTACAACGGTTCAATGAACCCGATCGCCCAGTACCAGAACAGGATCACGGTGGACGCCGTGTTGAAATCCATAATGGTAGCGGATCCCTTGCATATATTTGACTGTTCGCCCATAACAGACGGTGCATCTGCTCTTGTTGTTGCACCAGCTGATATTGCACACAAGTACACGGACACTCCCATTTATATCAAAGCAACTGCACAAGCGAATGACACCATTGCACTGCACGATCGCCGTGACATAACAACATTGGATGCCACGGTAATTGCAGCAAAGAGGGCTTATGAGATGTCAGCGCTCACACCCAATGACATCGATCTTGTCGAAGTTCATGATTGCTTTACCATTGCAGAGATATGTGCCATTGAGGATTTGGGATTCACAAAGAAAGGCGAAGGCGGCAAGATTACTGAAGAAGGAGAAACAGCAATTGGTGGCAGGATTCCTGTGAACACATCCGGCGGTCTTAAGGCATGCGGTCATCCAGTGGGTGCAACTGGTATCAAGCAAACAGTGGAAATTACCCATCAACTGCGTGGAGAGGCAGGAAAACGACAGGTTGATGGAGCAGAGATTGGTATGACCCATAATGTGGGTGGATCAGGTGCAACGGCGGTTGTACACATTCTTTCGAGGAACAGGTGATATAGATGACAGTAGCAAGGTTCTGGAGAAAACAAGTTCACAGGTATAATCTTGTAGGTACACATTGCAACGAATGCGGTGAATATTTCTATCCGCCGCGGAACATGTGTCCGACATGCAGGCGCGATGGGAAAATTGAACCCCACAAGTTCAATGGTGCAGGAGAGGTTGTTACTTACACTGTTATTCGCACTGCAGCCGAAGGATTTGTGCATCAGACACCGTTTGTCCTTGCAATCGTCAAACTGGACGAGGGTCCACAGCTCACTAGCCAGATAGTATGTGATCCTGAGGTGGCATATATAGGGATGAAAGTCAAACCCGTTTTCAGAAGGATAGGCCAGAGCGGCGAAAGGGATATAATTCACTACGGCACGAAATTTGTGCCGGTTTGAAATGATTGAAGTTGAGATAAAAGCGCGCGCTGATCACCAAAAGATAAAAAAGTTGCTTGAAGCGATGGGCGCTCAGGGAATAGGTATCGAAAAACATCATGATACCTATTACAATGCTCCACATCGTGATTTTGCTAAAACGGACGAGGCACTTCGCATACGTTTGTGTAATGGAGAATCCATTCTCACATATAAAGGGAAGAAACTTGACAGTGTATCGAAGACACGTAATGAGTTCGAAACGCCGGTTGATGGTGAGAGTGCACGTCGTATCCTGCTGGAACTTGGATTCGTAGAGAACGGTGTGGTCAAAAAAACCCGCGAGATTTTTGAGTTCGGTAGTCTTACAATAGGCCTTGATTCGGTAGAAGGGCTTGGTGATTTTATCGAGGTAGAGATAGTTGCGGATTCGGATGTGGATTTTCACAGGGCGTGCTTGTTCGAGTTTTTGGTAAAACTGGGGATCAGGGAACAGGAATCTATCAGGAAATCATATCTGGAAATGCTGATGTGATTCTTTTGAGTTTATTTTTTCATGTACCGAGTTCTTGAATTGAGCTTTGAGCCTCATCGTTAATTTGTATTGTCCATGAAGAAATTCATAAGTGAATATTTCACCTTTGCAGGCTCAACATCAACGATCTCTTTTCTCTCATCTTCAGGAAACGAATTGAATACAGAGAATTTTCCGTAAAGTTCTGGTGAATCGTTTAAAAAGCGACCATCAAGAAGAATACGTACCCCGAAATCGGCTGGCGAGCGTACCACCCTGCCCATTGCCTGCCTGATCTTACGGATGCTTGGAACCTGAACCGCATATTCCCAGCCTGCACCATACCCAAACACGTGGTCATAGGCGGATTCCACGGCATTCATGCGGTCATTGAGAGCAGGATACCCAACACCCACGATTATGACTGTACGACCCCGACCATCACGGTAATCTACCCCTTCGCTCAGCGTTCCCCAGAGATAGGATACCAGTACAGACTTGCTGTCCTTTTCACCAATTTTGAAAAAATCTTCCCTGACATCCTTTGAGGACACCCCAACCTCGTCTAGAAATACGGGCACATCCACTTTTGATTCAAGTTTTTTGTAATAGCGTTTGGCCTCATAGGAAGTCGGGAAAAATATAATCACATTCCCAGTGCTCTGTTCGATGGAATCAAGTAACACCTGTTCGATTATCTCCACTGTCTGGGGATCATCACGATTCTTTGCAAATAGGGGGGGGATAGATACTGCAATTGTCAGTCGTTTATCATAAGGGAACGATGTACTGTAGGCGATCTCGCATGTATCTCGTGTAATTCCAAGTGTGGTTTTGATCATCTCGAATGGCCGCAGGGTCGCTGACATCAAGATAGCCGAGAATAGTGAATCAAACAACGGTTCAGTAACATTTTTCGGGATACACGTAAACAGTTCAAGCCGACCATATATCTCTTCATTTTGGTCGCGTCTTACATTCAATATCGGATAATATCGTAGGTCAGCGGAAAGTACGAGATAGGATGAAAGAAAATCCGCAGTATACCGTATATGCGATCGTTTTAAAACCTTGCTAAGTCCTTTTTTATACTGGTCTCGATAAACATCATCCAGTTTCGCGCCAAATTCGCTTGCATTGGTCAGAAGTTTCTGGATTTTTTTTTCATCCCCGAAACCTGCTTCCATTGCCTGCCGCAAGAACTTGGCATGGATGATATCGTTCCTTTCATAAGGGTCACTGATACGCATATCGTACCATCTTCTTCCAACACGCTCACGCTCCCCAAATTTAAAACGCGAGTTATAAGTATCAAGCACGACGTTATGAAGTATCCTAAACAGGTTGTGCACACCACCGTCAGGCATTTGATCATTGTTCGCTTCAAGTTCTGCAATTGCCTTTTCAATGGTATGTTCGGTAATTGTAATAGAAGAATGCGAACGTGCAGCAGATTCGATGTTGTGCGCCTCGTCAAGTATCACTATTACATCCTGTGGTTCTTTGTCGAGCCATCCAAGCAGTGTTGAGAAAATGTCGGCGTTAAGGAGGTGATGGAAATTGCATATCACAAGTTCTGCGTGTTTCAGTTCACGTTTTAGTAACTCATAGCTACACATCCCCTGAGCAAAAGCAAAATCGTTGACCTCTTCAGGTGATCGTACATCTGCAAAAAGCCATTTCCGAAATGTTTCACTGTCCGAACGGAGCACTTCGTAGAGATCATTGCAGGAATGGTTTCTTAGATTACGCACTTTATCATTGGCTGCGTTGAGTTCCTTTGCCAGTTCATCCCTAAGCGCGATCAGTGCCGGATCCGGGGATTTTTTATAATTTTCATTGGCAGACTTAAGTTCCTGGTTTTTTAAGTGGATTTCACGTTCGATTTCCATGAGTTCGAACGTATTTTCCCGCTTTAGAGCACATTCTTCATAGTCAATTTTATGGGGACACATTGTTGTCTTGCCCTTGATGACTGCAACTTTGATGTCATTGTTCTTTTTGATTTCACAGGCTTCCTGTATAAACTGGACCATCTGCTGGTGCACATTGGTGGCGATTATGACGGTTTTATTTAGCTGCTTCCCCACGTCCAAAGAGGGCGCAAGTGCGCTTAATGTTTTACCTGTGCCGCACGCTCCCTCGAACAGCACGATCTGCCTTTTAAGAAGTGCGGAATGAATATTGTCCATGGCATCTTTCTGGTTTGGATAACACGTTTCTTTTGTAAAATATTTGAAGTAGCCGTTTTTTTGACTCATTACACTCATTATGATGTTAGCCTACTTAAACGATTTTGATGGGTCTTATGAAAGATTGAATTCAAGAACTATAAATCGGGTTGAGAATTATTATCTTCAGACTTCGCCGTGGTCTTTGAAGTTTAAGACACCTGTAGGGTTTTGATTTTTTGGATGTGAGGGAGGATTATTAGTGTGGAAACAGTTCTAAAATTGATTAACACCAACATATTTGATAGCCCCAAAAAATCGATAGGTTTTTATCTAATTTGCTTAATGGTATGTTGTAACGTCTTCGGTACAATATCGAATTCCGTAAAGATGTATCAAATAAAAATGATATAAAGGAGAGCAAATTAAATGGTAGCAGTAGTAAATGCAGATGAATGTACTGGTTGTGGAACATGCGTGGATGAATGTCCGGTTGAAGCAATTTCATTAAATGATGACGACATCGCAGTCATTAACGCAGACGAATGTACCGAATGTGGTGCATGTGTGGACGCATGTCCAGTTGAAGCAATTTCAATGGAATAAAGCAATTTATTCCATTAC
>JAFGOO010000069.1 GCA_016926455.1 Methanosarcinaceae archaeon
GTGTTGTGCAATCCGCACTACAAGTCAATGAAAACCTACGAAACCTTCAGTGAAAATATGTGCCTTGCAGGAGATGACGAAGGTAATGCTGCAGATGCCTGTTATAAGCTATTTCAGTCATATAATAACATATTGAATAATCTGAAACGTTTGCCTAGAGACCCTCGTGCTGCACTGAAATCCATGATGGAACCCCCCGAGACAAGAATAAGAAATGTTCACAGGCATAATGTGATAAAACCGATCATGGAACTTGCAGAATCAGAGACAAGACATTTTCTTTTTGGAATAACACCCAAACAGTTTTTGGTCTACGGACATACCCATGTTCCTTATGTAAAACGTAATAGAATGGTTGCAAATACAGGTAGCTGGGGCTTTGGGGATGAAATGAAGTGCCATTATCTTGAAATTGATCAAGGTGTTCCTGAGTTGAATGAATTCAAGTGACTGCTCCCACTACTAAAATTCGTGGGCTTCTACGGATTTAATACCGACAGATTGCAATTCCAATTTGAAAATGTTGACAGCTGCATTGTGGTCCCTGTCCATAACAAGACCACAGCTACTACATTCATGTGTTCTGTCTGATAATGTCTTTTAAACGAGCAGACCACATCTTGAGCACATTTTAGACGTATTTGCTGGATTAAACAATACAACAATAGTACCAGCACTTTCAGCCTTGTACTTTGTTGAAGTGATTAATTTGTTCCACGCAGCATCTGATATGCTCTTTGCAAGACAATGATTTTTGAGTATCCCTTTAATGTTTAAATCCTGAAGAGTTTGCGAGAACACTTCTTGTATTCGGGATTTTCTATCTTCCATTGTGGAAGTAGGTTGTTTAGTGTCTATATAGATAACGTTTTTCTGATTCGTCATAAGCTTGCTTTCGTTCTGCAAGTGTCCGGTTATACACCTGCCTGCATAACTATAAGCTCCGATCCATCTGTTTTTTATCTGGATTTTGTTAGGATATATACGGAACTTCTATTTTTTAAGTATAATTAGAAATATAGGTCTATTTGATTAAGAATATTTTGTTCATTTTTAGTGTCAACTAAAAGGCGGTATACGATTCATTCCATGTCTAAAGAAAATGGGCTTTCTCTACCCCTGCACCCCGTCATTCGTAATGGTTGAATTATCATTTCGAATGGTTCTTTGGTTCGTGCACCTTTTCAAGTAGGTCAAGCCTGTTAATTTTCTTGAGTCTTTCATAGATGAGTTCCCAGACACAGTCCTTTTCACAGTCCACTTCACATTTACCGTTCATCGAACCACCACAGGGACCGTTTAAAAGATTCTTCGGACACTGTGCTGTGGGGCAAAGCCCACCAAACTCTTCAATCGTACAGTTTCCACACATTTCACACAATTGATGATACACTTCACCCTTGTAGGAACCTCCCAATGAGGTAGTATCGTTTGTAGAATAAACGGGCACGTCAACAACTTTCGCAACAACAGATGTGCCACTTCCACAGGCCATCACAAGGATTGCACGTGCATCTTTTATAGTCTCGTTTTTCTCAACCAAATGTTCCCATGAGCTTATACTGCAAGCTGCGGTTGGCAATACCCATCCAATAACGTTCTTTCCGGCATTCTCAAGACGCTCGCACATCTCAAGAACCTCAGGCTCACCACCAACATGCAGCTTTGCTGCACAAACATTGCAACCGATTATAAAAATATCATCCTCGTTTCTCAGTAGTTCCAGAATTTCCTCAAAAGGTTTTGCCGATGAGATGATCATGTTTCCCTCGAATACCGATATTCCAAGTCTATTTGGCGTTCAAGCGCTTCCTCAATCATGTTTGCAACCACCGGGAGATTGCGCGCCTGTCCTCTAAGCTTCGTGACAAGCCGCTCTATCTGCAGTAGCGTACCAGTAACGATCAAGTCCGTATATTCGATTTCATGCGACACCGCATCCCTCGAAAGCGCGGCATCTCCACCCCTTGCAAGAATCTCCTGCTTTATTATAAGTGCTTCTGTAGTTGTAAGATTATTGATCCGCATGACTCGGTTGACTGTCTTGTTTTTCATAATATTGCATCCAGTCTCGGTAGTGCCTACCGAACGCATGGCAAAAACCGAATCCTGGGGATGCTTTATATCAAGTAATGTAACTTCGAAACGATCTTCTTTCACAATCGATTGCATGCTGCGTACCGCATTTGCTACCCGTACAACATCCATAGTCTGTCCAACGTCGTGTGTCCGGATGATATGTGCACCTTTGTAAACCACAATCGCTGTGGCTGCCAAGGTACCAAAAAGCCGGTCTTCCGCAGGTTTGCCGAGCACAGCTCCAATAAAGGATTTGCGTGATATGGCAGAAAGAAGCGGTTTTCCGAATATCTTCAGGCACTCAAAATCGTCGATAGTCTCAAAGTCATATATCGACTCTTTTTCAGCCACCCACTTACCGATTGCAGGATCAAGAATTAACTGGTCGTTATCAATTCCTTTTGCTTCAGCTTTTTTTATTATCGATTCAAGTGAGTTCATTATGGAGTACATACCAAGGGGGTCACCAGGTATTTTTTTCGATGCCATTACAACAGCAGGACAGCTGTATTCTGCCACAACTTCTACCATCCGGGAATCCGCAGTGAATCCCGATACATCGTTTATAATATCGACATCCAGTTTAAGTGCCTCTTCTGCAATATCAGCAAACATGGTATCTACAGAAATAACGGCCTCCACATTATCCTGTAATTCCTCAAGTACAGGCATCAAAAGCGCGCGTTCCTCTTCCTTTGTAATAGACTTTGCAAGCGGCCATGTCGAACGCGCACCCACATCGATAATAGAAGCACCCTCATTGACCATCCGAAGTGCCGTATCGAGAACAGATTCTTGATCCACAACAGATGGTTTGTAGAAGGATTCACGGCTCAGGTTTATGGCACCCATTAACTGCACTGGATGCCTATCACCAATTTTCAAGCCGCATATATCAACGTCAATAACCATTGTTTAACCAATGATTATGGGTCTTTATCCGTTATATATGAATCGATTTTTTAAAAAGGTCTGTGAATACATAATTTAATGTTTAATGCCCTTTCTGGGCACACATCAAAGCATGCTGCATAAGAATGGAGATCGTCATCGGACCCACGCCGCCGGGAACAGGTGTAATGAGCGATGCTTTAGTTATGACATTATCAAAATCAACATCACCGTAGATCGCATCTCCCTCTTCGGTGATTCCTACATCAAAAATAACAGCGCCTTCTTTTACCATATCAGCTTTGATGAGATGCTTAACGCCAGTTGCAACGATCAGGATATCTGCATCCATTGTGAATTTCTTGAGATTCTCAGTATATACGTGGCACAAAGATACTGTTGCATTGCGGTTTAATAGCATTGCAGCCATCGGTTTGCCTACCACGTTGCTGTGCCCCACAATAACTGCATGCTTTCCCTGTATGGGCACCTCATATTCTTCAAGTGCACGGATGATACCTTTCGGTGTGCAGGGCACAAGTCCCTCCTTCCCAATCAAAAGCTCCCCCATATTGCAGGGATGGAAACCGTCAGCATCCTTGGAAGTGTCTATTGCCTGCATAACAGTCTGCTCGTTGATATGTCCGGGTAGTGGGAGCTGTACAAGGATACCGTGAATATCGTCCCTGTCGTTCAGTTTCTGGACAAGCTCGATTACTTCTTCCTGTGTGGTAGATTCTGGAAGATGGTGATCTTCTGCAAAGATACCTATTCTATCACATGCCTTATGTTTTAATCTCACATACATCTTGGATGCAGGGTCTTCTCCAACAAGTATGGTAGCAAGCCTCGGGGTTATGCTGCAATTGTATTTTAGTACCTCAACGCCTTCTTTGACCTCATCCTCGATTTGCTTTGCAAGCTTTCTCCCATCGATTATCTTTGAACTGTAACTTTCATCAGTCATTGTACTCCCACCACTTATTTATAGATTGGAAAGCGGCTGCAAAGTTGTTGGATATCTCCGATTATACTGTTAAGTACAGTTTCGTTACCCGTGTTACTAATTACAGTATCGATATGGGCAGCGATCTCCTCCATCTCTTTTTCCCTCATACCCCTTGTTGTTGAGGCAGGTGTTCCAATGCGGACACCACTAGTGATAAATGGGCTTCTGGTTTCAAAAGGAATAGTGTTCTTATTGAGAATAATCCCTGCCTTTCCCATGGCAGCTTCGGCGTCTTTTCCGGTAATATCAAATTTGTTAAGGTTCAAAAGCATCAAATGGTTGTCAGTGCCGCCCGAGACAACGTCAAAACCAAATTCTTTAAGGCATGCAGCCAGAAATTTCGCATTCTTTACAGTTTGCTCCTGGTCTTTCTTGAACTGGAGGCTCTGTGCTTCTTTGAATGCAACAGCTTTTGCTGCGATTATGTGCATAAGTGGCCCTCCCTGTATGCCTGGGAAGATCGCCTTATCAACCCCCTTCGCATACTCTTCTTTACACATAATCATGCCGCCTCTTGGACCCCGAAGCGTCTTATGGGTTGTGGTGGTCACAAAATCGGCATATGGAACCGGGCTCTGGTGCACACCTGCAGTAACAAGCCCCGCGATGTGCGCAATATCTGCTAGAAGATACGCCCCAACTTCATCTGCAATTTCCCTGAAGCACTTGAAATCGATCTCACGGGGGTATGCAGATGCACCTGCAACAATCATCTTTGGTTTGCTTTCTTTTGCAAGTTCCATCAATTCATCATAATTAAGGGCTTCAGTCTCTTTGTCCACACCATAGGAAGCAATGTTATATAGTTGTCCAGCAAAATTCACAGGACTGCCATGGGAAAGATGGCCTCCATGTGATAAATCCATTGACATGATAGTGTCGCCGAGTTTCAGTACTGAAAAATAGACAGCCATGTTGGCACCAGAACCTGAGTGTGGCTGGACATTCACATGCTCTGCACCAAATAGGGCTTTTGCCCTTTCAATGGCAAGGTCTTCGGCAATATCAACAAATTCGCATCCACCGTAGTAACGCTTTCCAGAATAACCTTCAGCATACTTGTTTGTCATTATCGAGCCCTGAGCCTCCATGACTGCACGGCTTGCATAGTTCTCTGATGCAATTAGATTCAACTTATAGTCCTGACGCCCTGCTTCCAGTTTCAGTGCATCGGCTATTTCCGGGTCAATTTCTGAAATATAAGACATTTTTTCTCATCCGTCCGATATTTTAACATTTTAATGATTGTTATACCTGTTTTTTGTAAGCATCTCTACTTTAAGCGTCTTACAATCCGTCCTTCCAATTTAAGCTTACCCTCAACGAACATCTTCACAGCTTCTGGAAAAATCTTATGTTCCTGATCAAGAATACGGTCAGAGAGCGTATCTTCAGTATCTTCCTCGAGTACAGGTACACATTTTTGTAATATTATAGGACCGGTGTCTACATCCTCATCCACGAAGTGCACCGTACATCCAGCCACCTTCACACCGTAATTCAGTGCCTGCTTCTGTGCATGCAGACCTCTAAAGGAAGGTAGAAGCGCAGGATGTATATTGAGGATTTTGTTCTTGTATGTTTCTATAAGGTCACTTCCGACGATTCGCATGTAACCGGCAAGCAACACCAGATTAATGTCATGAACCTGCAGAATACTTATGATTTCCTGTTCATACTCGCGTTTGCTTGCAAAACGTGAAGGATCAATAAAGGCAGTATTAATTCCATGTTTTTTTGAACGCTCAAGTGCATAGGCATCAGCCACATCGCTTATTACTATTTTGATTTTTGCGTTCTGGATGTAGCCACTTTCCACGTTATCAATGATGGATTGAAGATTTGAACCGCGTCCCGAGACCAAAACTGCAATGTTGGAAATCATTGCACAGTTCTAACGAGATTGGTCTATATTAGAGTTTTGGGATTATTATGATTCAAATAATTTCAAGAAGACTTGTGAAAAAAATTATTATTAAAATTATTATAAAATAGGCTCTGTAGAAATCCTTGATATTTGGGCATAAATGGAAGTTAACAATAATTCATAAAGTACTTGATGTTATTGAATATATTTGCTA
>JAFGOO010000001.1 GCA_016926455.1 Methanosarcinaceae archaeon
ATTGCGGACACGTTGAACATGCAGACGTTAATGCAGCTTTCAATATTGCATTATCTCCAAACATAGTTCGATTCAGTACAGAAACTGATGTGCTGAAAGGGAACAATGATGTCCCTAAAGTGGCAATGGTTTGAAAGCAGCTAACCATAGAACCCCACGAAATTTAGTCGTGGGAGTATGTTAGATTTTATACTTTAGCATATATAATCTTCTATTCAAAATTACTGTTAATCACCTTTTGAGTAAGAAGACCACCATTTTCAAACGGTAGATGAATTATTTCAAATTTATGTACTAAAATTGATCTCACATCAAAGCAAATATAACATTGTTGCCCGTTAGGCTCGTTAGGTCTTGTAACGAATACCATTTTATACCAGTACATTTAATGCCGATTGAGTTAGAAATTAAATGCAGTCTGGCAGGAACTTCCCGATTTAAAACCTGTGGAGAAAACAGAGTGTTTTCTTTGAAGCAGTAAGCCAGCCTATTTATAGGGTTGTAGTTCAATTAGCTCCCATCAGAGTATAATACATGAAAGTTTAACATGAAGTCCAGGTTCCATATCAAACAGGAAATAAGGGTGCTTGGGATAGACGATTCGGCACTCATCAGTGATACCATTATGATAGTGGGTGCTTTCTTCCGTGGCGGCGACTGGCTCGATGGAGTTATGCGCTCAGAGATTACGCGTGATGGTATGGATGGGACAGATGTTATTATACATATGGTGAAAGCCAGCAAACATTACGGACAGATACGCGTGATAATGCTCGATGGCATAACATACGGTGGTTTTAACCCAATTGATATTGTACGCCTTAATGAAGAAACAGGTATCCCTGTTATCGTGGTGATGCGTTCCTGTCCGGATTTTGAAAAGATTGAGGCTGCAGTTAAGCACCTCTCGCAACCAGAGGAGAGGCTAAGAATAATATACCGGGCAGGAAGGATTATAAAAGTTGTTACGAAAGATGCTTCAAATCCGGTTTACATCCAGTGGGCCGGGATCGACAAGAACGATGCAAGAAAGATCGTAAAACTAACCGCTACAAGAAGCAATGTTCCGGAGTCCATAAGGGTTGCTCACCTGATTGCGACAGGCATTATTTGTGGTGAATCGAGAGGGAAAGTGTAATCCTGTCCATTGACTTGGCAAATATATTACCTGCACGTCTCAACCAGCTTCAGACCTCTAGACATAAGTTCTTCAGCCCGGCTCTTTATTTTTGATTCTGCAAATATCCTTATAATCGGCTCAGTTCCCGATGGGCGGATTAAGACCCAACCCTCATCGTACCAAACTTTTACGCCGTCTATTGTGTCCACTTCAACACCCTTTTCCAAAAAAACGTTTGCTTTTACGCATTCCATGGTAGAAATCAGGTCATCACAGCGAACTTTCATCTTGGCATTGAAGTACACCGGAACGTTTTTTGTGAGGTCTGAAAGGGTAGTACCAACTGCCATTACCTCCAGAAGTTTTGCACATGCCATGGCTCCGTCACGACAGTACTGGTGTTCTGGGAAGATTAGACCGCCGTTTCCTTCTCCTCCAAACACTGCACCTGTTTCTATCATCTTCCGTGCAACGTTGATGGAACCCACCGCCGTCCATATAAGTTCCACTCCTGCCTCAGCTGCCACATCCACCATGCGAAGGGATGTGCTTATAGGCGTTACAATAACCCCTTTCCTGCGGGAGAGTATATACTTCGCTATCATTGCAAGCAGCACTTCCTCGTCAATGAAGTCTCCTTTCTCATCAACAAACACGGCACGGTCTGCATCACCATCCTGCGCGATACCCATATCTGCACCACTGCTGCGGACAATGTTCACAAGTTCTGTCAGTACGTCCGGTGTCGGCTCAGGATTTCTCCATGGGAACGTCCCGTCGGTTTGTGCATTGATGGTTATGACCTTGCATCCGAGTCTTTGAAGCAAAAAAGGCAGTGTAACTGAACCTGCACCGCAGCCTGTATCCACAACCACCTTGAATTGTTTCCTGCGAATACTTTCTGAATCCACTGCATTGATTATACCCTGAATATAATATTCATTCACACTGTTGTCTGTCCGCAGGTCTCCAGTCCTATCCCAAGTTGCAGAAGCGAACTTTCTGGAATAATATATTTTTTCCACCTCGCTCTCTCCTGTGCGTGAGAACTCAGTTCCGTCACCTGCTATTAATTTGAGCCCGTTATATTCTCTCGGATTATGGGATGCCGTTATCATTATACCGGAATCTGCGTGGTCCCGCACATAATACTGGACCGCAGGTACCGGTGCAATCCCAACATCAATGATCGTGAGTCCCGCTGAAAGTGCACCTGCGATTGCTGCGGATTTTAGCATATCCCCCGAAAGTCGAGTATCACGCCCGATTGCAATCGTTCCTTTTGAACCCATAAAAGTGCCAAGACTTTTTGCAACATCGATCGCAAGTTCAGGAGTGATGTATTCGTTTGCAATTCCCCGTACCCCATTTGTTCCAAACAATGCCATCTTATTTCACCGATTTCTCTTTTCTTTCTTTAATTATATCATTAATCTGTTTTAGATTTTGCGGAAAGGACTTGTTACAGAAGGTGCTAGCAGGTATTTAACCATGCTTACCCAAAATTTCTTTTTGGTTCACATGTATATCACACTGTAAGGTAGATATAACATCCCCGATATCATATCTAATCACAGAAAAATGCTATCTGATAAAATCGAACAAATCAAAGAAGCTATTGCAAAGAAAGAAAGTGCATTGGTCGCATTTTCTGGAGGCGTGGACAGTGCTGTACTTGCGTCACTCGCTTATGAGGTGCTAGACAGGCGTGCTCTGGCAATGACAGCTGAATTTATCTCTCTTTCGGGGCATGAACTCAAAGATGCAATACGCACAGCCGGTGAGGTTGGAATTCCTCATAGGATTGTGCCTTTTAATGTAATGGCTGAACCGTGCTTTGCAGAAAACACTCCTCAAAGGTGTTACTACTGCAAAAAAGGACTTATTCGCACACTAGCTAAATTTGCGGATGAGGAAGTATTAAATGTGATACTCGAAGGCACCAACGCCTCGGAAATACAGGGGTACCGCCCCGGCTGGCAGGCAATACGCGAGGCAGGCAATCGGGTCTTTACCCCCTTTGTGGAATTCGGGATCACCAAGGAAGAAGTGCGTGAGATTGCGCAAGCTCTTGGTTTATCAGTTTCGGATAGGCCATCGATGACCTGCCTTTCCACAAGGTTCCCTTATGGTCAGCCAATAACAGTAGATGGAATTGAACGGATCGAAAAGGCGGAAGAGTACTTTACATCAATGGGATTTAACCAGTTTCGTGTGCGTGACCATGACAACATTGCACGCATTGAAGTAATGCTTTCTGAGTTTGATAGGATGTTACAGGAACATGAAAGAATTGTGTCATTTCTTAAAAAACTCGGTTTCAATTACGTAACACTGGACATGGAAGGATTCAGAAGTGGAAGCATGGATGAGGTGCTATGAACATCGGTAGCATCGTCATACGAAGTGCCACAAATGAAGACACGGAATCTGTTAAGAGGTTGCTTTCCACCTATTTTCTTGACATGGACGGGGTTGAAATAGAGGATTTTATGGTCGTAGATGTCAATGGCAAAATAGTGGGATGCGCTGGCCTGACATATCGTCCCAATCCAGAACTTCACACAATTGCCATACATAAGAACTATCAGGGCAAGAATATCGGATCTCTACTGGTCGAATACATTTTAAGCAATATACCAGATGGATGGGACAACCTCTATGTACGGACCACTGCACCCGGATTTTTTGAAAAGGCAGGCTTTTTGAAAATGTCGGATTTGGAAAAAAGGAATGTATGGGAAGACTGTGCATCCTGTAAGAGGTTTGCTACTTGCAAACAAAGTGGCATGCGGTTACTGCTGAAGGGAACTTAAAAAGGGTAATATGCTAACAATTGGAATCGTGAATACGTATGACAAGATTAAGATTCTCGATGCCCACTACCGAGCAATCGCAAGAGCTGCACCTATATGTTACGCTTTCGGATTCGATCTTGCACTCTTTGATTTCCCGTTTAAGGTGACACCTAATGAACTGGTGGATTTTGTCATGGGAAAGACTACGATTGGGGAATCTGGAAGGTATCTCAGGCTCCTGCACGAAAAGGACCAATTTTTTGTATTCGATTTGCCCAAAAAAGGGTTTCAACCTCAGTTCGGTTCGGTGGTCGTAACCACATCAAAACCAGAGCCAAAGGTTGCAGTTATACCTGATACGATAGTGGATGGGATGTTAAATAACAAATCCTACCTTATTCTTATAGGTCTTGGAAGAAAAGGACTGCCAAAGCATCTCTTTTCACTAGCTAAATATCATCTTGATATCACATCTGCAGGCATTTCACTGGAAACTTGCACTGCTATCGGGGCAATTCCTGCCCATCTGGCGGGTATCGCAACTGCTAAAAAGGAACGCAGATGATTTTGTCTTAAGATTCAAGTTACATATCGTCTGCAGTAACCAGTTTCAGTCTCCAAAGGCAGGGCCGCCTACATCGGCTTTGTTGCTGTATCCTGCTCTTTCCCAGTATCCCCTATATGGCTCATCCGTAATTTCAATATCTGTAACCCATTTGGCATATTTGTACCCATACTTGTCCTCGGCCACAAGCTGAAGTGGAAATCCCCTCTCAGGAGGCAGTGTTATATCATTGATCTTGTATGCAAGGATGATGTTTTTTTCCAGAAGGTAATCCAGTTCAAGGGATGTGGAATAACCATCCGAACTGTAGAAGATTACGTTCGTGGCATTTTCTTTAATCCCTGCTTCATCGAAGAGCGTCTTTACGGGCACACCAGTCCATTTAGCAATGAAACTCCAACCTTCAACGCAGTTCAGCCTGTCAATCTTGGAGACATTCGGATACGCTAACAGCTGATCATACGTGAATTCTACAGGTCTGTCAACCAATCCACTTATACGCAGTCTGTAGGTATACTTGTCTATAAATTGTGTACCTTTTATTGCATTGTTACGTTGCTCAGAGATCGATGTGAGTTTTATGCCTTCATACACTGTTGTTTCGCTCTCATTGCCAGAAGTTTCTTGAATTTTTGGTGTTTCTGGCAAAGTTGCACATCCAGATGCAGCAGACAATAGAAGAAGAAAAATAATAACAATGTTACATCTTTTCATTCTAAAAGCACTCCCAAGGTTTATAAAAAAGGTTCTCATTAACATCGTGTGGGTAAAATCAGTTTACCTGCCATTAAGAATATCATTGTATTCCTATATTTCTCAGTCTTCAACCCA
>JAFGOO010000070.1 GCA_016926455.1 Methanosarcinaceae archaeon
CTCGTAGCTCAGTCAGGCAGAGCGTCTGGCTTTTAACCAGACGGCCTAGGGTTCAAATCCCTACGAGCCCGCCAAAACTTTGTGGAATGGAAATATCGCCTAGAAGTTTTGTAGGGAGGAGATAATTTGAGAAAATTCAGCTTGCTTGACCATGAATTAATCCCAAAGCACGAAATTATGGTGGAGGATGAGCTTAAATCTGTTTTAAATCAATACCAAATAGAAAAGGAGCAACTGCCAAAACTCAAGGTTTCAGACCCTATCGCACTTGAGATAGGCGCGTCTGTTGGTGATGTTGTAAAGATTATGAGGAATAGCCAAACTGCTGGGGAGGCAACATATTATAGGTTAGTTATAGACTGACCAATACCAGTTCAAGTATGTGCAGTAGACCTATATTGCATTGCTTCAAATCATAATATGAAGAAAATATTTCATCCTGTTTTTTTAACCGTGAATTACTTATTACCAAATTAAAGAGGGTGCTATCATTACGTTAGAAACCAGTGAACTATTAAAAGCGTACTTCACACGAGATAAGATTGTACAGCATCATATAGATTCCTATAATAAGTTTTTGGACGATGGGCTGCAGAAGATAATTGATGAGCAAGGTATAATTGAAACAGATGTTGAAGATGTATATGTCAAGCTCGGAAAAGTCAGGGTAGAGAATCCTGTTGTAAAGGAGGCCGATGGGGCAATAGAGAGGTTATATCCAAACGAGGCAAGGCTTCGCAATCTTTCGTATTCTGCTCCACTGTACCTTGAAATGAGTGTTGTGTCCGGAGACCGTGAAAGTGAACCTGTGGAAGCGAAGATCGGTCAATTGCCAGTAATGATCAAGTCCCGCATCTGCAACCTTGTGGAGCTGACCGAACAGGAAATGGTCAAGTACGGCGAAGACCCCCTTGACCCGGGAGGATATTTCATCGTCAACGGTACCGAGAGGGTGGTCATCACACTGGAAGACCTTGCTCCTAATAAGATATTAACCGAAGTTGGGACTAGATATGGAGATGACATAGAAGTTGCTAAGGTTTTCTCACAGAGACGAGGTTACAGGGCGCTGGTGGTGGTGGAAAGAGGCAGAAAATCGCTGCTGGAGATATCTTTCCCTTCGATTTCCGGACGTGTCAATTTCATAACACTAATGCGTGCGCTTGGCATTGAAACTGACGAAGATATCGTAAAAGTGGTTTCAACTGATTCAGAGATCGTGAAGTTCATGTTCGAGAACCTCGAGGAAGCAGAGGTTGATACGCACGCGGAAGCTGTTGAGAAGATCGGTGCACGTGTTGCAGCTGGACAGGCAAGGGAATACCAGATTAAACGGGCAAATTATGTGATCGACAGGTATTTGCTTCCGCATCTTGGCAACGAACCGGTTGACAGGATCGCAAAAGCGCATTTCCTTGGAAGAATGGCTGAATCGTGCTTTGAACTTGCACTGGGCAGACGTTCTGAGGACGATAAAGACCATTACTCGAACAAACGTTTGAAACTCACAGGCGACCTAATGGAAGACCTATTCAGGGTAGCATTTAACAGGCTTGCGAGGGACATCAAATACCAGCTTGAAAGGGCGAACATGCGGAACAGGGAATTGAACGTTGTTACCCTTGTCCGTGCGGATGTTCTGACAGACCGTCTGCAGCACCCACTTGCAACTGGTAACTGGGTTGGCGGCAGGACGGGTGTATCGCAACTTCTTGATCGCACTGATTATATTACTGCACTTTCCCACCTACGACGTGTCATATCTCCATTATCAAGGGCACAGCCACACTTTGAAGCCCGTGACCTTCACCCGACACAATGGGGACGGCTATGCCCTTCAGAGACACCCGAAGGTCCCAACTGTGGACTGGTGAAGAATTTTGCCCAGATGGTCGAGTTGTCTACAGGCACAGAAGACACGAATGCAATTAAAAACGTTTTGTACAGCTTGGATGTAATTTCAACTTCAATGCATATAGATATTGAACAGATGCCTGTATATGAGGAAGTATTAGATAACTATGCAGATGAAACGGAAAAGATGTCAACTGATAATGGGGATTCCTTTGAAGACAAGGATTTTCTGGATAAGGGTTTAGAGATGAATGTGGATACTTTCCTTGGGGGAATTCTGGATGAAGAATGAAGCAAAAATATTTTTAAATGGTGAACTGATTGGAACACATGCTAATCCTGTTGAACTGGTACATAATATAAGAGAACAGAGAAGAATGGGGGTTTTGTCTGAACAGGTAAACGTCACGTTATATGAAGATATGCAGGAAGTGATCATCAATTCAGATATGGGGCGCGCACGAAGACCGCTTATTATTGTGGAGGACGGAAAACCGCTCATTGAGCAAGAGCACATAGAAATGCTGAAGAGAGGGGACATCACATTTGCTGATCTGGTAAGTACAGGATACATAGAGTATCTCGATTCTGAAGAAGAAGAAAATGCGTATATTGCCCTTTATGAGTCCGATCTTACACCCAATCATACACATCTTGAGATCGATCCATGTCTTATTCTTGGGATTTGTACAGGCATGCTGCCGTACCCTGAACATAATGCATCACCTAGGAATACCATGGGTGCAGCAATGATCAAGCAATGTATAGGTATAGCTACCTCTAACACAAAACTGCGGCCAGATACACGTGCGCATGTTTTGCATTACCCTCAAAAGGCACTTACAAAGACACAGACATCAGATGCCATACATTTTGATGAACGTCCGGCTGGACAGAATTTTGTTGTGGCTGTATTATCATATGAAGGGCATAATATTGAAGATGCTCTGGTATTTAACAAGGGTTCCATCGAAAGGGGACTTGGAAGAAGCCATTTCATAAGAACCTTTGAAGGGGAAGAGCGGCGTTATCCTGGCGGTCAGGAGGACAAGTTCGAGATTCCAGATTCAGAATTCAGGGGTGCGCGAAGCGCCGATGCATATTCTAACCTAGATGTGGATGGGCTTGTCAACCCCGAAACAATAGTCGGACCAAATGATGTCCTTATCGGAAAAACCAGTCCTCCAAGATTCCTTGAAGAGCCGACTGATTTTGGGATAGCAGTGGAGCAAAGAAGAGAAAGTGCCATCACCATGCGCTCGAACGAAAAAGGAATTGTGGACACTGTCATTCTCACAGAATCAATAAATGGTACAAGACTTGCGAAAGTTAAGGTCCGAGACCAGAGAATCCCTGAGATAGGTGACAAATTCGCATCCAGACACGGCCAGAAAGGTGTTATTGGACTAATCGTCCCCTACCATGACATGCCATTCACAGAAGGCGGTATGGTTCCTGACCTCATGATCAACCCACACGCAATTCCTTCCCGTATGACGGTCGGACATGTTCTGGAAATGATTGGAGGTAAAGTTGCTTCAATGGAAGGTAGACGTATCAATGCCACCGCTTTTTCAGGGGAGATGGAAAATGACCTTCGAAGGGCACTAAAGGAACACGGTTTTGCACATACTGCAAAAGAAGTGTTCTTCGATGGTGTGACCGGGAAGAAGATTCAAGCGGACGTATTCGTTGGTGTAATCCTGTACCAGAAATTGCACCATATGGTTGCATCGAAAATCCATGCTAGGTCCCGTGGTCCTGTACAGGTTCTGACACGCCAGCCCACAGAAGGAAGGGCACGAGAAGGAGGTCTTCGGTTTGGTGAAATGGAAAGGGACGTGCTGATTGGGCACGGTGCTGCAATGACACTAAAAGAAAGACTTCTAGACGAGTCTGACAAGGTGGTTGAACTCGTATGCGGCCATTGCGGAATGATCGCGACTTTTGATAGGAAACGAAATGTAAGATACTGTTCAAATTGCAGTGCAGAAACAGATATCCATCCTGTGGAAATGAGCTATGCATTTAAATTGCTTCTGGATGAGATCAAATCTCTTGGTGTGGCACCGCGACTTGAACTTGAGGATGCTGTGTAGGTGATGTGAAATGGACATGATACCTTCTATTCCAAAAAGAATCGCTGCAATCAAATTTGGACTGATATCCCCAAAAGAAATCAGAAAAATGAGTGTTACTGCTATTATAACAGCCGATACATACGATGATGATGGATACCCTATCGACATGGGACTGATGGACCTGCGACTTGGTGTGATTGACCCGGGTCTAAAATGCAAGACTTGTGTGGGCAGGGCCGGAGAATGTCCCGGTCATTTTGGGCATATTGAACTTGTTGCACCCGTCATACATGTGGGATTCAATAAGACTATCCGGAAGACTCTGCGCTCAATATGTCGAAAATGCAGTAGTTTATTGCTTGAACCGGCAAAGAAAAAAGAATATCTGGAGCAGTTTGCAACATTAAAAGAGATGGGACACCTCCCAGACGAAATCGCAAATAATGTTTTTAAAGATGCTGCGAAGACAAAGGTCTGCCCGTACTGCGGAGAGGTGCAGCAG
>JAFGOO010000071.1 GCA_016926455.1 Methanosarcinaceae archaeon
AATACAGAAAACGATAGGGATATCAATGCTGCAATCAACATCAAGAAGTTTGCACTCCAAAATCAAAATCTAATAACCGTTTGACACTTTCGGAACGAGGGGAAGGGCTTTTGGACTTGTGAACGATGTTTAAAAGAATGAAGCAAGAAGCTCAATGCGTAAGCGGGGAGTAGTTCACTTAACTTAATATATCTGCTGTGCGTAAAATGTGCATGATTAAGTTGCCAGAAAAAATATACACACTTCCCCTTAGAAATTCTATTTTGAACCTTGCGCCTTGTGTACATGGTGGATTGGTTCGCAAAAATGCTCAAAAATATGATATTCTGGAATCAGAGATACTAGATTTTAGTGCAAATATCAATCCTCTTGGAAATCCTTTTGAATATTCCGGTAGCTGTCTGGATCTACAGCAAATCATGCAAAAGGCGCTTGAAAGGATCAACCAATATCCTGATAACCAATACCAGGAATTCAGGGACGCTGCAGCTCGTTTCTTAGGAATGCGGATACAATCAGGGAACATAATTCCTGGCAACGGTTCATCAGAGATCATCAGGCTTGTTGCAGAATGTATAATTGAAAATGGTGATATGGTCATCATCTCACAACCGACATTTGATGAATATGAGCAGCAGTGCAGAATGTTCGGGGCACATCCCCTGCACATTCGTGACAGTGAAATCCTCAATGTATCCGATGAATTGCTAAAAAAATCCAAAATTCTTTTCCTGTGTAATCCTAA
The DNA here is from genome assembly GCA_016926455.1 of Methanosarcinaceae archaeon. Lineage (GTDB taxonomy): Archaea > Halobacteriota > Methanosarcinia > Methanosarcinales > Methanosarcinaceae > JAFGQV01. The sequence continues at coordinate 746 of JAFGOO010000071.1, forward strand.
CAATCCCACAGGTACATTGGTTTCCCGTAGTGATCTGAAGATCCTGGCCCAGCGATGCGCGGAGAATAAAACGATTTTTTTTGTTGACGAGGCTTTCATCGAATTGTCCGATCCCGCTCAGAGTATCGCGGACGTCGCTGCAACGAACGATTACGTTTTTGTGCTTCGTTCACTCACCAAATCTTTTGCAATCCCCGGGGTTAGGATCGGTTTTGGGGTTGCATCTTTGAAAATGGCTGAGTTGCTCAATAATGCAAGACTCACATGGAACCTTGGAGTTATACCTGAAACACTTGGAACTTCACTTTTGAATATGGATGGTGGATACAACAGCAAGTACCTTATTGATTCAAGAAAACTCATCCAGAAAGAGCGGCAGTATCTCTTTGAACTTTTCTCACGCATCAGGGGATTTGAAGCAAAGCCCAGCAGTGTTAACTATATCCTTGTGGATGTGAGTGACATGTTAATGGATTCTGTTGAACTTACCTACCGTTTGGCAACCCATGGCATACTTATACGTGACTGCAGTTCCTTCTATTCTCTTGGAAAGGATTATATCCGGGTAGCTGTTCGAACAAGAACAGAAAATGATAGCTTGGTAAAATCAATTGGCAAAGTGTTGACAGAATGGGGCAAAGAACAGGCAGAAGAAAAACTCAAGGAAGCCCTCAAAGCCGCGTCTGAAGGTACTCTTGCATCCAGAAACACCTGCGAATATTACCCATGCCATTTTGAAGGACAGGACTGCACTTTCTGTTTCTGCCCGTTTTATCCATGTGAGGACAAACGTACAGGTGGGAAGTGCATCGAACGTTCAACTGGCGGAAGGGTCTGGAGCTGTGCAGACTGTGATGTAATCCACAAACCTGAGGTCTCGCAAAAGATACTGGATATATTTATGGAAAAGGGGAGCACAGAGGAGAACCTTAAGGAAGCCTGGAAAAGAGCGGTGGAGCCATTTTTATGATCGATCCGGCACTTCCCGGGACGGATCATCTAGTATCAGTTCTCTTGCTAGCATTCGCATTTGATATACTGATTGGTGAGCCTCCCGAAACAATTCACCCTGTAGTATGGATTGGGAAATTAATAGGAATACTAAAAAAATCCGCACCCTCTTCTCACAGAAAACTCTACGGAACATTTATGGCGCTTGTTTGCATACTTTTTGCGTCCATTATGGGATATACGGTTCTGATAATAACGAATAGTGATATAATCCCTGAAACATTTCGGCTTCTTTTGGCAGCCTATTTCTTAAAATCGATGTTTGCTGTTCGGAGTCTCCTTACGCCTGCACAGCAGATATCTGATGACCTTGCACAAAACCGCTTAAAAGAGGTTCGTGAAAGACTCCCTATCTATGTCAGTAGGGATCCATCCAAACTTAAAAAAGAACAGATGTCATCTGCTGTAATTGAATCCGTCGCAGAGAATTTTGTGGACGGGTTTTTGAGCCCAATTTTCTATTATTCTTTGTTAGGTCCCTATGGACTTGTAGGCGCATATGCCTACAAATCTGTGAATACTCTTGATTCCATGGTCGGTTATAAAGATGAAATTCATTTGGAACTAGGCTATTTCTCTGCAAAGCTGGATGATGTACTGAATTGGATACCTGGGCGCATATCTGTACTTTTCATTTCGGTTACATCAATGATTATTGGCATAATTCCGCGTAAAAATGGAAAAAAGATGAGTTTCTCCAGTGCTTTTAAAGGCGCAATTAAGGATGGTGCAAACACTCCGTCTCCGAATTCCGGTTATCCAATGGCGGCTGTATCCGGTGCACTCGGGATACGGCTCGAGAAACCAAACACCTATGTACTTGGAAATGAATATCCACAACCAAAACCTACAGATATAAAAAGAGTATCGAATTTAGTAAGGACTTCAGCTTTCTTATCGATAGCCGTATTTTCAGTAATCATTTATATGATTAATTAACTGTATTTAAGACGTTTTAACAATCAGAGTGATTATAATGAAATTATCAGACATAGAAGCCCAGAACTTGAAAGAAGGCCAGCCAGATGAAGTGGAAGGGGTGGCTACCCAGAATATACTGGACATACTGGAAGATGAGGGTATAACCGTTGAGATGCTTGTGGATACGGCAATGGTTTTGTACATTCCACATCCCGGTATCGAGACCCAAGAACTGGCTGAAAACATGTTCAAAAAAGAGTTAAAGATTGCATTATCAGACCCGAATTTGTGTATACTGGTTTATTCTGGGATACTGCTTGAACATGAAGGTAAAGCAGGCAGGTTGCCCGATATCAGTGTATCATCGTACGAAAAAGATCTCACCTTCATCATCGCAGATGAAGTCATTGGAATGAGCATTGCAAAATACATCAGTGGAGATAAGGGAATGTTCGAGTACGTCCGGTTCGATAAAGAGAAACCCGGCATACTTGCAAGCATGGGACCTTTTATGGATGATGTGATTGCAGGTCTGATTGGCGGTGTATCTGCAAATATGTACACAAGGGGTATGGTCGAATTAGGTGATGATGGCAAAGATGACATAACAAAAAAAAGGAAGAGATACAACAGTGATGTTGGCGGTGTGATTGCCGGATGAGTTCGTTTTTGCTTGCTGTTCGTTCAGGTTTTGGGTTCCTTTCAACAATTCCTGTAGGTATAACGATGGAAGGGTTTGATGAATTGATGAAGAGAATGTATCTCTTCACTTTCATAGGTTCGGTTCTTGGTTTTATCATAGGAGCTTTTGCTTTTGTGTTCGAGGCTTTCTTTCCACCGCAGATTAGTGCTATTTTGATTATTGTATCTATATACTACTTCACAGGGCTGAATCATCTGGATGGACTGGCAGATTTCGGTGATGGTGTTACAGCACACGGTTCACTGGAGAAGAAGATTAAAGCTATGAAGGATGTCTCACTGGGCATTGGTGGTGCTGCGTACTGCTGTGCTGCACTTATTGCGCTGTATGCAACCATTAGTGCACTGCAAAAGGAGGTCGTGTTATTAGATGGCGTAGCAGGATTGAATGCGTCATTAGTGATTTTTGCGTCAATGTTCGTTTCCGAGGTTAGCGCAAAACAGGCAATGCTGACAATCGCAACTTTTGGAAAACCGATTCATGAGGGACTCGGCTCAATGGCTATGGAAAATACCACCATTCCAAAATTTCTAATTGGGCTGGCATTTGGTGGAGTCGTCTGCACCCTTGCATTTTCTTTGATTGGATTCGGAACGGTTGCGATTCTGGCTTTTGCCTCTTCCACATTTTCAGCTCTGGTGATATTGAACATAACCAACCGCCATTTCGGAGGTGTTAACGGAGATGGTATCGGAACAGCGAATGAGGTTGGACGACTAATTGCATTGATTTTCATTACACTCGCATTGGGAAATGGGCTTGGAGGCATAAAATGGACTCTGTTGTGATGGCAGGTGGTCTTGGTCGCAGGCTCGGTATGGGTGAGAAACCGTGCATTGAACTTATGGGAAAATATCTTGTAACTTATGTGATCGATGCGCTCGATAAAGCAGAACATATAGACCGTATCTTTGTAGCGGTCTCACCCGCAACCCCAAACACAGAGACCGTTGTTTTGAATCATTATGGAGGACGTATTAAGGTTATCAGGACCCCTGGGGGGAACTATGTCGGTGATATGGTTCACGCCGTTGAAACTGCAGGAATCCTCAAACCGGTTCTGATCATAATGTCTGACCTACCTCTGATAACATCTGAGTTGATTGATTTGATAATCGATGAATACCAGAAGTGTGGTACACCTGCCCTGTCAGTCCACGTCCCGATTTCTGTTTGCAGGAGTCTCGGGATTAGACCGGATACCGTATTTCATAGGAACGGAAAATTGATCGTACCCACTGGGGTTAACATACTGGATGGTCATGATATTCATAAAGAGCAAGAAGATTTCAATCTCGTATTAGAAAATCCTGAGCTTGCACTTAATATTAACACAGTTAATGAACTAGCGCACTGCAAACAATTGTTGGAGGTGGTGTAAATTTTAACCATTATAAACTTGAAACTCAGATTAGACGGAAAAGAGATTATGCGCGGTGTAAACCTTGAAGTTGCAGATGGTGAGATACACAGCGTGATCGGACCAAACGGTGCCGGTAAAAGTACGCTTGCTTATCTCTTGATGGGGCTTGAAGGTTATGAACCAGAAGAAGGTGAAATCTACTTCAATGGTGAGCTAATCACCCCCCTCAGCATTACAGAGCGTGCAAAGCGTGGGATCACTCTTGGATGGCAGGAGCCTGCTCGTTTTGAAGGATTGAAGGTTCGGGATTACCTTTCGATTGGGGCCAGACAGGCTAACAATGTGTCTGAAGAGACATTTTGTCATGCCCTTGAAATGGTAAACATGTCTCCAGAGCTATATTTAGACCGCGAGGTTAGCGAAGCGTTAAGCGGTGGTGAACGAAAACGTATCGAACTGGCCTCGATCATCACGATGGAACCGAGACTTGCAATTCTTGATGAACCTGATTCAGGAATCGATGTACTGTCTTTAAAAGAAGTTATCACCATGATACAGCATCTCAAGAATAAAGGCTCATCCGTTCTGGTAATCACACACAGGGAAGAGATTGCGGCATCTTCGGACAGGGCCTCTCTGATGTGTGACGGCATAATAGTGAAAACAGGAGACCCGCTTGAGATCAGTAATTTCTTCAAGGACGAATGCAAACCATGCGACATGAAAGCATATACTCTTAAAGGGGAGTGAGTTGTATGGATGTGATCCAACTCGATGTTTCAGATGAATCCGAAGCCATGAAAGGAGCATTAGAACTTGCTGGTGGTGATGCATCAGTTTTTAAGATGCCTCATGTTTCAAGTCTAGTGGTCAGCGGAAATAGGATATTGAGTGCAAATCAAACTGTAGGCATCGTTCTTGAGATAAAATCAACTGAATATGGTGTTGATATTGAACTTACCATCAAAAAAGGATATAAGATTCCGGATCCTGTTCATCTTTGCTTTGGGTTTTTGCCAAAAGAGGGTCTTCAGCAGATCAATGTTTCGATGATTGCGGAGGAAGATTCCTCGGTTCAACTGGTTGCACACTGCACGTTCCCGAATTCTGAGCGTGTGATACATAAAATGGATGCCAACATAGTCATACATAAAAATGCATTTCTGAAATATGATGAAACACATTTCCATGGTGAGATGGGTGGTGTTGAGGTCATTCCAAAAGCAAAGATTGATATAAGGGAAGGAGGTCGCTATTTTACCGGTTTAACACTAATCTCAGGACGTGTCGGGTTGCTTGACCTTGATTATGATGTTGAGGCTGGCAAAGATTCTGTTTGTGAACTCAGTACAAAGGTACATGGTAAGGACACTGATACTATAAAGATCAAGGAGAAAGTATCCCTGATTGGTGAAAATGCCAGAAGTGTTACCAAAAGCAGGGTTGCAATTGCTGACAATGCAGTAGCGGAATTTACAGGTATAACCGAGGGACATGCACCTCACGCCTTCGGTCATGTGGATTGTGTCGAGGTTATACAGGGCAATGCAGTTGCCTGTGCAATTCCAATCGTAAGGGTTGATAACCCACTAGCAAAGGTAACTCACGAAGCTGCAATTGGGAGTGTGGATAAAAAAGAGGTTGAGACCTTGATGGCACGAGGGCTTGAGGAAGGCGAGGCAGTTGACATTATTGTGAAAGGTATGTTGTTGTGAAATGGAGAAGTAATAGTCATGAATGATTATGTTACAATAGATGAAAAAAAGTATTCAAAAGAAATACTCGGACTTGTCACCGGAAATCAGGATTTTAACACTGAACTCGAAAAAATGAAAGCATCTTTTCTCCTTTTGTGTGAGGTTATTGATGATCCCTTCAAGCTTCCCTATTTTCTCGAAAAGTTTTATTCTATGGAAATTGGTGACGAAAACACGTTCCGTTTTTCATTGATTAGAATACAGGTAGATTCGGATTTACGAATGAATGAGGATATCCAGAAACATCAGCGAAGAAAATATGTTGCAAGAACAATCGAGAAATTAATGTATCAGGAAATTATGCTTGAGATGATGGAAGGGATAGAATTTAATATAGAGGAATGAAGTATTATATTGGATGTGGGAATAAATAACCATTTAAAGCAAATTTACTGTTGTTGTAAATGGTCTGGAATACCATATATATGTCATAAAATACAATACTAAATAGTTTTAAAATTATAAATTAAAAATAAGTTAATAGAGGTATGTATCAGGTGAGATGAATGGAGGATATAACAACACCAGAGAGGATTAGCACAGGAATACCAGGATTGGACGAAATGCTTCGTGGCGGTTATTTTAAGGGAACTGTTAACGTTGTATCAGGAAAATCTGGAACTGGTAAGACAATTTTTGGTGCACAGTTTTTGCATGATGGTACAAAAAAAGGCGAAAAGACAATGTGCATCATAACGTCAGAGGAGGCAAAATCAATTGTCAAGGAAATGAAAACATCGTTTGGATGGGATTTTGAAGAACTTGTTGACAAGGGATTGCTCACGTTCGTGGATATTACGGATCCTAGCCTTCGGCTTCAGAAAAGCGTGGAGATCGCGCCATCAGAACTCATCAAGAGTTTCAAAAAATTAGTTGAAAGTAAGATCGAAGAACTAAATCCGGATCGTATTTTTATTGATTCTATAGAAGCTCTTTATTTGGCAATAGAGTCAAGATACAAACTCAGGACGTTGATAGATGATGTTTTTAGCGTTTTCAGAAGACATGACGTCACTTCTGTGATTGCCGTTGGATCTATGTATGGGCTTGACGATATGGTTGAATATGGTGCAGATTCAGTGGTAAAACTTGGTCGTGTAACTGCCGGTAATAACCTCCAGCGTTCCATATATGTCTTAAAGATACGAGGTTCTGGATCGATCAACGAAGTACGTGTTTTAAATATTAATGATAATGGAATGTCTGTGCTTGCACAGTCCCCATATCTTGAATCTGCTGATATTTGAAGTGACATAATGGTCACTTCAAATTTGTTTTTTTTGTTGTACTTAAATTCTCTTTTTAGTATTCTATGGCAATAATTGCTACTTTATTACTGATTTTAACTTATAACCCAAC
>JAFGOO010000072.1 GCA_016926455.1 Methanosarcinaceae archaeon
AAGCCGAGATCTGGTGGGCAACTATTCCTTTATTGCTTTTGAAGATTTGAACATTAAAGGGATGCTCAAAAATCATTGTCTTGCAAAAAGCATATCAGATGCTGCATGGAACAAATTGATCACTTCAACAAAGTACAAGGCTGAAAGTGCTGGTACTACTGTTGTATTGGTTAATCCGGCAAATACTTCTAAAATGTGCTCAAGTGCTCAAGTGCTCAAGATGTGGTCTGCTCGTTGAAAAGTAATTATCAGACAGAACACATGAATGTAGTAGCTGTGGTTTTGTTATGAACAGGGACCACAATGCAGCTGTCAACATTCTCAGATTGGGATTGCAATCTGTCTGTATTAAATCTGTAGAAGCCCACGAACTTTAGTCGTGGGAGCAGTCACTTGTTGAATATTTCCTTCCGTTTTCAAATTCCATCCAACCTGCAAACACAATTAACTATATAATATTTGACCATAAATTCCTTTATATGGCAGGAGGAGTTGGAAAACATAACATTGATAGGCTTGATTTCATTAATCCTATTGAACTGGTAGACGACGTGCTACTTGAAAAGAACTGGCTACTTAAAGAGAATTCTAACACTCGTATAAGCCCGTCAGTTATCGACCTACATCTGGCATCCCAGATCAATAAACGATATGCACTTGAGAAATTATACACATCTGGAACGGCAGGCGCGCATCTAAAAGGGCGAATACACATTCATGACCTTCACAGTGTGTTCAAACCCTACTGCAATGGGATTGATGGGCGTATCTTCTTTATGGATGGTCTCAAGTTCCCTGATACCAGAAGCAGGCCAGCAAAGCGTTTTGATGCAGCAGTGTACCATGTCATGTCGTTTATGATGCATTCGCAGCAGTTTTTTGCGGGTGCACAGGCTATGGATATGTTCAACTGGTTGCTGGCTCCGCACCTGTATTATGATAAGCTCGATGCCGAGAGGATCCTCCAGATTATCCAGGGGTTCGTTTTTCAGATGAACCAGTCCAACCGCATCGGGGCCCAAAGTGCATTTACAAACATAGGACTTCGTATGAAATGCCCGCTTTCACTGGCAGATGCTCACGCTGTATATGCCGGCAGACTGCTGGATGAGACGTATGCCGATTTTGAGGATGAAGCAAGGGCCATCTATGGGGCAGTCATGGAGGTGGCAGGGAAAGGTGACGCTGATGGAATGCCATTTACGTTCCCGCTGATCACAACTGCAATAACAAAGAAACATGACTTTAATGACCCTCTATGGCTGGATACCATGAAAGCAGCAGCATCAACGGGTGCTCCGTATTTCCTGAACCTTGCAGCCGATTACCTTGATGAGGATTTCGTTCAGGCAATGTGCTGCCGAGTGCTGGTAAAACATGCAGGCGGTGTCTGGACCGGAGGCGGCATGGGTACAGGTTCGAACAAGATCGTTACCATAAATCTTCCAAAAGTTGCTCTTGTGGGACAGGATGTTGATGGTTTCTTTACTGAGCTTGACAGTGTTATGGACGTCGCCAGAGACGCTCTTCTTCAGGGACAGGAGATCATTAGGCGTTCTCTCTATGAATGGAACATACTGCCTTGGCTTCTTCTCAAGACCGATGACGGTAAGCCCTACTACGATTTCAGTATGCGCCACCTTACTTTTGGAGTGGTGGGACTTAATGAATGCTTGCTGAACCTTACCAATGAGCCTCTTATGCAGCAGCAGGAGCTGGGTCTTAGGATTATACGCCACATGCTTTCCAGAACTAAGGAATATTCTAGTGAGGACGGAATCGACTATACGCTTGAACAGACCCCCGCCGAAAGCGCTGCCCACCGCCTTGCTATGCTTGACAAGTTACAATTCAGGGAACGGGCGCATCTGCAGGGTTCGGGGGATGCTGTGTATTATACCAATTCCAGTCACGTGCCGTATAACTCCACCATATCCCTTGTTGACAAGATCAATATAGAAGCCGAGTACCATCCCTATTTTACAGGTGGCACCATCAGCCATATCTGGATGGGTGAGAGTTTTCCAGACCCCAAAGGATTAAACGAATTAGTGCAGAGATTATCAACTACCAAGCTTGCATACTTCTGTTTCTCCCCTGACTTTTCGGTATGCAAGAACGGTCATCCATCTCGCGGTATGAATGAGAAGTGCCCGACATGTGGGGATGAGGTGATTGACCATATCTCAAGAGTTACCGGATATTTCGGACATGTTAACCAGTGGAACCCCGGCAAGCAAAAGGAGTATGAAGAGCGCCACAGGTACAGGATATAGTTCAAGAAATCTCGACATTTTCAACCAGATTCATTGTAGGGATGTTATTATAGTTAAATGCAGAATAAATATTACTAATGACGGGGCACGGGGGTAGAGAAAGCCCATGTTCTTTAGACATGGGGTGAATCGTATTCCGTCTTTTAGTTGACACTCAAAATAAGCAAAACCATTTTAAGTAAATAAAACATTATACTTAATTTTGCGTAAGACATACAAGTTCCGTATATATCCTAACAAAATCTAGGAAAAAAAGATGGAGCGGAGCTTGGAGCTATGCAGGCAGGTGTATAACCGGACACTTGCAGAACAAAAGCAAGCTTATGAAGAATCAGGAAAAACATTATCCAAATACACACTGAAGAAACTACTTCCACAATGGAAGACAGAAAATCCCGAATACAAAGAAGTGTTCTGATTTCATTCACAAATTAAGCCGGGATCTGGTGGACAACTATTCCTTTATTGCTTTTGAAGATTTGAACATTAAATGGATGCTAAAAAATCATTGTCTTGCAAAGAGCATATCAGATGCTGCATGGAACAAATTGATCACTTCAACAAAGTACAAGGCTGAAAGTGCTGGTACTAGTGTTGTATTGATTAATCCGGCAAATACTTCTAAAATGTGCTCAAGATGTGGTCTGTTCGTTAAAAAGACATTATCAGACAGAACACATGAATGTATTAGCTGTGGTCTTGTTATGGACAGGGACCACAATGCAGCTATCAACATTCTCA
>JAFGOO010000073.1 GCA_016926455.1 Methanosarcinaceae archaeon
AGGTATATTCTAGTCAGGCGTTAGATCCACATGTCGATAGACAACGATTTAGAGATGAATGGTGGGCTTAACCGATGACACATGAAGTGTTATTTGCACTTGTAATTCTTAATCTCTTATGCGCCTAATTATGAACAGTATATTATCTTATATTCTAATATTGTAAGGATAATGTGCGAAATATAACAAAAGATTAATATCATCATATTGTCATATTGTCATCATATCATATTATTATACAATTAGTAACTAGGAGTTGTTTATATGGACACAAATATGAATATTCTTCATCGACCAGAAGACCACAACACCGGCGGTCTTACACCAACTCAACAGATTTACCTTGAAGAGAGCATGCGCCATTACCACAGCTTGATGGAAAGGTTAGCTAAATTGTAGCTGGATTGTATTTTTCACTTTACGTGCCCGTTTCTTCAACCAGCTTTTAACTTCTTTTTCAGTGCATTTGTAAGAAGCAATTTTTAGTAAACAGTCTTCGACGTCGTCGTCTTTTGCGAAAATAAAATATCCGTTGTTTCTGAATACCAGGTTCGTTGTTTGGAATGCAGTCCTTTTGTTGCCGTCCACAAATGGGTGAGATGTAATAAGATTACACAGCATAAAAGCACCCTTTTCAAATAGATCCTTCTTCCTGTCTACCTCAAAGACTATAAAATCGATGTTTCCCTCACTCAGAATTCCAGGGGTGCTATCACCACCAAATTCTTTAATGATTCTATTGTGGATGTCAATTATACTCTTTGTGGAGATCTCGGTCATATAAAGCCTAATGGGATACAATATTATTTAATCTCAATTGTTCAGGACTAGGACAATTGACCGCAGATATCCACACCCAAACTTGCCTTTCTGGGTTAATCCCGAAACAAAAAAATAAAAAACGATATGAGTATAGTACCCTATTGGGTTTAAGGCTTTTAAAGGCTTCTTTGCGTCTAAAACCACTTTAAACCACATTAGAATAAGTGGTTTAGTGGTTTTTAGGGCTTGAATTCTTGCCAGATTTGGGCCATGTACTCTTCTAGCGTGGTGCCTCTTGCTACTGTATTTTCTGAACCCACACAAGTCTGGTCTGCGACTACAGAATAATACGTGTTTGGAACTACGAAAACCACTTGGCCGTAAGTGGTTTGAAGTCTCTGTTTTTTGTCGATTAGCTCGGATTTTGTGTGGCTTCCTGGACGTTCATACTCAATGGCTATGGTGTGTTCGTTGAGCTCAGCAACAATGTCTGCATCATCAAAATGGTTGATGTCTATTTTAAATCCTTTTTGAAGTAGGTATGCCCCAATCTGTAACACTGTACCATAATGGTCAATGCTCTGCTGCATGATTTTGCCGTCTTGGACCTTGTGAGGTTGTATCCATATTTGAGTGGTTCCTCGTCCAAATGCACGCTGTACATAGTACGGTGTATGGTCAATTCCTAGGACCTTAGAATCACCTTCAATCCAATCTGACATAATTCCATCTTCAGATAATAACGGTTTGAGCCTGTCATCTACAAGTTTGAAACCAAATTCAAGACCTGTTTTTTTAACTGTTTTCCAGTCACCCAAAATGACATCTTTCTCAAGATCTGTAAGTGCAAACTTCACGGCAGTTGTCTTGCCTCGGACCTGGACAAGACCTTCGCCAACACCGCATGTTTTCAAGGATTTCATATCATCCTCATTAAGACTGAAGAAATCTTCCAGCCCTTTGTATGAATTGGGTTGAACATTTCCCATGATTATATTCACGAATGAATTGTTTTTGAAGAGCTCCTGCATATCCTTGTTTATGTCGGAGGCCTGTTGTGTGGTGAAGATCGCACTCATATCATAAGATCTTCCTTGCGTGTAGGTCTTCATGATGAACTCCGTCAATGGTTTGTTCTGCAGGAATACTCTTCCTTCATCGATGATAACGCATGTCTTTTTAGTCAGGTCGGTATTGAACCTCAAGGACATCAGGCCAGTTACAAAAACGTTCATAGCATTTTGAAGGGATCCTGGTACTCCAGAGAGATCCATCACGATGATGTCCTTGTCCATTTTAATGTCCGTAGGACGGTTGATGTACTCCCAGGATGTTTCAAGTCTGCTGGTCCTATTCAACATGGCTATTGCAGAGGGATTTTTCTTTTCAGCATCCTCTTTCCATATAGATCTCAAATCAACCAGAACGGGATACTCTTTGCCTTCTCGATTCTTCCACGTGTCCACATCCTTTCGAATGATGCCATACCTGCGGTACAACTCGATGAGACTCTGAATGATGTAATCATCCATATTCATAGACGTGTCCATTACACTGAAGAACGCTGTCAATAGCTCAAGATGATTGTTGAACAGTGAAATGTAATCCGAATCATTCAACAGGGTTTGATTAGAGTCTACCATTACCTGAAGTGGATTAATGTTCTGAAATCCTGCAGCTGCTCCGATCTGGATCACTTGCGCATGGTCTCCGTAGTAGTTGGCCACCGATAAGAAGTTCGTTCGAGAATCTGGTTTTGGAGTGATGTAGATGAACCGGTGTCCTAACATATCGTGTCCGGACATTAACAGTTTCATGAGCTCCACAGTCTTGCCGGATCCGGTGCCGCCTATTACAATATGATGAGCTGCAGCAAGAGTGCTCCAATCAATGATGTATGGTGTACTATCTGCCTTCCGGAGCCCATATATTAAGCCTGTTTCGGCAGGCTGAGTGAGTGGATCATGGAGTGGTAGTAAAGCTCCACACGAGTCGCTCAATTGTTGCATCTCTGCAAAGTCCACAACGTTGGGAAACGGAAGTGCTGCTATGAACGTGTCAAGGATCCTGTGATATGGTATCTCACGATTCACTACATTGGATTCCAATACTCCAAATACAGATGAGATCCCAGCTCTAAGTCCATCCCTCGATTTTGCCCTAATCACAATGATGTACTGAGAATCAAACAGCTTCTGCTCGTTCTTATAGATCTCTCCAAACAGGTAGGTGAAATCCTGAGCCTGAAAATCATACCTTTTGGAATGGATTGATACACCAGTTTCTTTTTGTGTTTCTTTCTCAACTTGGGCCATCGATACCCTGTTTACATACATCGATTTATCTAATAGCGTCATGGCTTCGGATGGTGATATCGGAGTACACTGATAACTAATGTCTATCAAAAACTCATCAGTATTCTCGATGGCCATAACCTGTGATGTGAAATTTGGGGGTAGGTTTCGAGGGAATCCATTGTGATGTTTTGTGGGGATTCCAACGACTACACATGTGACGAACATCTCTTTGTCAATAAGAAGGTAATCTTCATACTCTTCGATGAGTGCAGGTGTGACTTTTCTTACAGCCTCATCCTGCATCCGTTCTTTGAAAAGAGCGATATCTGCTTGTTCCTTGTCCTTTCGTAATCGTGATAATATGTTCATTTTAGGCATCTCCTGTAAGCCAATGCAATCTCGTTGGGATCAATGACTCTTATTCCAGTGACTCTGGTCAATGCAAATCCATCATTAAGGCTTGGTAATAGGTTTCTCAATGCGAGTTCTGCCTTTTCAACCGAATCAAAAACACCTAACCCAATGAGCATATAAATGTGTTTTTGAGTGGGCACAGCTACAGTTTCGATAAGCTGTCTGTATACCGAATCAAGATGAGCAACCTGTTCAGGGGTTTTGCTCGAATCGTTCATAGCTCCAAGGACTTCATTTACCACGTTAGGAGCTTGAATGTACTTGTTCATGGCGAATACTTTGAGGGTCTGAGGTTCAACTATCCGGTTGACAAAGTTGGATACTACCAATGGTATGAATGATTCCAACCCACCTTCGGTTTCTGAAGGAACATACAACCTGAACAGTACTCCATACCTGTTCCAGGTAAACTGAACAATTCCTTTAGGATATACTTTTTCGAGTGGCACAACCTCTTTCAAGAATGCTACATCAGTGGTGTATTTTGGGATAATTGTTTTGCCTTTGTGAGCTTTTACCATATACTGTAATCGTTTTGTGGTACTGCTCTGCTTTTCTGGGGACGAAAGGTAGAACATGTATGTCATTATTGCCCCGGTAACTACCAAAAAACATAGCCCCTTAACCATCAACGAATTGGCCATGATTAAGGCTAGTAGAGGCACAAATACGGCCACAATTCCATACATGGCACTGTTTCTAATCCAATACCAGGGGTATCCCCAAATTTCTTCATTTACTTGTCTTAATAATAACGATTCCATTTCAAACCCTTACTGCTAATCTACCGCCAAACCGGATCAGCTTCATAATTGTCACAGGCCCTAAAATCATAATGATTGCAACAACCAGTAAGAACAACCCAAGCACAAGGTAGTATGCAATGTCACCCGGCAATCCCACCGTGATTGTTTTGATGATTCCTACTCCAGCCACGGTCAATGCCACTATCACCAGCTGCATGAACACCATCAGAAAGTAGTATCCAAAGATTATTGTTCCCAATCTCCTTGTAATAGGAACAACCATCAGGAAAAATATGATGAATGCGAACTTAACCGCAATCCCCAGTACCAACATCCTCCACACGAATGCAGCTGCCATCATAAGATAGATCAATGCCATACCCACATACATGATTATGTTTTCAGGCGATGGTGCTAGACTATCGATTATACTCGACACGAACAGTGAACATAGGATGTAATTGAGTACCAGTGGGATCCACATGGCCAGCCCGACAAATGCAGGCAAACATATCAATGTCATGCAGGAGATGCCGAATTTCGACAGTGACATGGGGTTGTTTTGCGATTGGCCAAGCATCCGGCGGGTTGGTGCAGCACGTGACAGAACCACGTATGCGCCACCCAATAAAATGAATCCAAATACCAGCAAGAAGTATATCCCTAAACTGGCCAATGCTCCATCTAGGACGGATTGATCTTTGAACGGGTTGTATGGGAATGTAGCGATCGACATGATCAGATCGGTTTTTCCTCCGTCCGTATTCACTACGGCTGGTGATATCGTGCTTGTCATATTGAACATGTCATCACCAAGCCCGATGGCGAAAGAATCCATACCATCTGAGATCATCTTCACGCCAGGTTCTATTATGCTTATTTTATCACTCTCCTTAACTGTTTTAAAGTTCCTAAAAGTAGAATAGATACCAATACTACGAATCCCCAAAACTGTGGTGAAAACGTATCTCCAGATCCTTGCCACTCGACTACCGAGATTGTCATATTTGAGATGTCGTGGTGACCATATGGATCACAAACCGAGATATTGAGTTTGTCAGGTTCAAAATCAGATGTGTTTAGGCAAACAGTATCACCCATTCTCGATAGTATACCACCATCGCCGACTCCACCCAACCACATGTCGCATGGGGTAATGTTAAGATAAGATACATATTTCGAAGTCTGTTCAACTCCGCCCACTCCTAAGTAATGGTCAATGGTTTCCCCATCATAGGAATAGCTGATCTTAAGAGTATTTTGGGGTATATCACGTACGATAAAAACCGTTTTCGGAGTTTGAGAATTGTTGTAGATCACAACATCGACAGACGTTTTACTGCAATTGATTGAGAATTGACTAGGTGCAATTTCAGTATCTTTCAATGTTATGTACTCATCATAATAGTCTTTATCAATCCACTTAATGGTCTTCGTACCAGTGGGTTTATTGACCGTTCGAGTTCTCAAAGTGGAATGATGCCACCGCAGATGTACATCAATCTCTGCAATTGTGACTCCTTCAAAAGTAGTAATTCTAGTATCCGTAACCTGCACCCAATCAAGGTTATCATTCCATCCGAACCCGTCCCCCCAAACATCGTATTCGACCATTGGGGAGACAGCATCGGTGCAGTCAATATTGCTTATACAGGTTACATTTGTATACCCGACAATATCAATCCATCCACGTACGTGTTTGTGAGATTGAATCTCCTTGTCAGGATTTGGGTTATCGTATGTCAGTGCATCGACACTGTCAGAATATTGCTGACCTACAATGTCGAAAATTGTGAAATCGGATTGGTTTTCAGTTGCACCTCCAATTTGAATCAACATTAGTAGTGTTAGAACCAGATTGATATTGCAAATGCAATGGCCATAATGACCAGTATCATGGTTACTACACCTGAAAGAATCGCCCATGTATGCTCTTTTCTCGCATTGATGTTTTTCGTCATTGCGCTCATTTGAGATGAAGTGCCGTGATAAAAGAAAGATATCAACGTGGCAAGTCCGAATGCAACCGCACAGCCTGTCAGTATCCAGAATATCCAATTCTTCACCTCTGCTGGCAATGAGTTTATCCAATCGAGAGGATTTCCGAACAATCCACCCGTATCTTCAATACCAAATGTGCCTGCCATTTATACACCTACATACCTATACACACACCTATCTACCTACATCTATATATACTTTGGGAAGGGTTCTATAAAATATGACTGACGTTTCTTGCAAGTTTTGCGGTAGTAAAAACGTTGTAAAATACGGTCTTGCATTCGGGAAAGTTGAGGAAGGGATAGTACAACGATACAGGTGCAAGGACTGTTTTCGAACGTTCAAAATAGGTAATGAAGATGAAACTCAAACTGATGATATTATTCCTGATAGAAGCGAGCCTGCTGAGTAGCTTGGTGTGTAGCGGTTGCACAACTGAAGAAAGGTATTACTCAGAAACTGCCCCCAATGATTACATCATTTTGAAATCGGATGGAACTTATCTGGTAGTTCAAGAAAAAGTCGATACGTTTGGTGGGGACTGGGTCGAGGAAGAACACAAGATTATTCTGCTATTGCCTTATGGATCTGTGGAATTTACAAAAACTACCGGGGGATTGCGTGATTACGGTGGAGAACTGTGGACCAAACGTTAATATCATTTTGTCGAATAAGAAAGAGCGATTACTCGCTCTCCCTCTTCTAAGAACGGAGCGTGCGACTTTTACCGCACCCGCTCAAGCATTCTATAACCCTTTCTGTATCGGGCAGCTGTTAGACTTTCCG
>JAFGOO010000074.1 GCA_016926455.1 Methanosarcinaceae archaeon
GAATTCGGCACTGGAAAATTCGGGGGGTACGCAGCTGTTGAGGTTGAAATTATAGAGGAAGATGACATACTCAAGGGTATAGGTCCCAAAACATCAGTCTGGGCATCACATGGAGATGAGGTTATGGTAATGCCCGAAGGGTTTATACAACTTGCACGTTCCGAGATATGCGAAATAGAAGCAATGTGTCACATCAAAAAACCAATTTACGGGGTTCAATGGCATCCAGAAGTAGTGCATACTGAAAAAGGTGATGAGCTGTTCATGAACTTTTTTGAAGTTTGTGAGAATTATTAATGCTCCATCCAAAAGTATAAATGCAAAGGTATTAATAAGGCGGTACTGGAAATCACAGATTATAAATTATAATTAAATTCATAACCATGGGATATTACTGAAATATGCTGTTGGAGATTAACTATGGGAAATATTAGACAAACAAGCATTAAAAGAATAGCATTACGTTTATTAGAAAATCACAGAGACAATTTCACGACGGATTTTGATGAAAATAAAAATCTAGTTACTAAATATACGACAATTGAAGGCAAGGTCATCAGAAATCGTGTGGCAGGATATATAACACGAAAAATGACACACGTACACCAAGAATAACCTAAGCGCAGGGATAAGATGTTTGAAGGGGTCCTACCGGCACTTATTACTCCTTTCACAAAAGACGATACTATCGACAAAGACGGTATCATAAAAAACCTTGCGTTTGTTGAAGAAGGCGGCGTTTCTGGAGTGGTTCCCAGCGGCACTACCGGAGAATCTGCAACACTTTCGACTGACGAACATAAGCAATTGATCGACATAGTGGTTGATTCTTCAAATGTATTTGTTATAGCTGGAACAGGCTCAAATAACACCGAAGAGGCTTTAGAACTTACGCAGCATGCAGAGGACGCAGGAGCTGACGGAGCACTTCTAATCTCACCATATTATAACAAACCGAACAAAGACGGACTGATCAGACATTTTAAGAAAATCGCTGAATCCACTGAGCTGCCCCTGCTCTTATACAACGTCCCTTCACGCACAGGTCAGGATATGCCGGTTGATCTCATTGTTGAGCTTTCAAAGGTTGAAAACATTGTCGGAATCAAGGAAGCAAGTGGTAATCTTGAAAAAGTATCTCGGATAATTGAGAAAACCATTGATGAGGACTTTCTGGTCCTGTCAGGAGACGATGGACTGACACTGCCCATAGTCTCAATTGGTGGCTACGGTGTGATATCAGTTGTCGCCAATATTGTTCCAGACAAGATGGTAAAACTTGTCAATTATGCACTTACTGGTGATATGGTGGCAGCCAGAGAAGTTCACTACGAAATTGCGCCGCTTATTCGTGCACTGTTTACGGAAACCAACCCGATACCTGTTAAACGTGCCATGGGATTGATTGGACTTGCAAGCGGACACCTGAGACTACCCCTTGCTCCGTTGAGTAGCAAAAATGAACAGATATTGCTCGAAGCTCTGAGAACTGCGGGTGTGCTTCATGATTAAAGCAGCAGTGACAGGCGCATGCGGACAGATGGGTGGACTGATAATCCAGAATATTGTTAAAGCTGAAAATCTGCAACTATCCGCTGCCTTCGATATCGTTAATATCGGCAAGGATGCGGGTGAAGTGGCACATGCTGGGGCACTTAAAATCCCTATATCGGATGCAAGGAACATAAAAAACGTCTTGATAGAAACAGACACCAATGTTCTGATAGATTTTACCATTGCAGATGCAACTGTTCACAATGCCCCTGCTGCAGCAGGATGCGGGGTCAACCTAATCATAGGCACAACAGGTCTTTCTCCTCATCAGAGGGCCATAATTGATGATGCGATTCTGAAGAATAACGTTTCAGCTGTTATATCGCCCAATTTTTCGGTGGGAGTTAACATTTTTTTTAATATCCTGAAGCAAACTGCAAAATACCTTTCCGATTATGACATAGAGATTATAGAAGCCCACCACAACAAAAAGAAAGATGCTCCAAGTGGTACTGCCATGAAGGCTGCCGATGTGATCAGTAAAACATTGGGCGACAAGGAGTACGTTTTTGGGCGGCACGGCACTGCGCCGAGGAATAAAGAAATTGGAATCCATGCGGTACGAGGTGGCGATATCGTTGGGGATCACACTGTTCTGTTTGCAGGAGATGGTGAGCGTATCGAGATTAAGCATCAGGCACACTCAAGGAACATGTTTGCAGCCGGCGCTGTTAAAGCGGCTGAATGGGTTTGTGGCAAACAGCCCGGCGTCTATACTATGGACGATATACTGGGGATTTGAAGTAAATAGACAAGTTTCAGAAAAGGAATCTTAGAAGGGGTGAAGGAAGATTAAATATACCTCCAGTAGCATCTATTGCTCAAATGTCAACGATATTTGAAATTGTCCACAAGGATGCTGCAGGGCGTATCGGCAGGCTCACAACACCTCACGGGATAGTGGAAACGCCTACTGTCATGCCTGTAATCAACCCGAACATCCAACTGATAAAATCACATGAAATGAGAGGTTTCGGTGCAGAGGTTCTTATCACAAATTCCTATATTATCTACCGCAGGGATGAACTCCGGGAGTGTGCCTTAAAAAATGGTTTGCATTCACTTCTTGGATTTGACGGTCCAATCATGACGGATTCGGGGTCTTTTCAGTTATCTATCTACGGTGAAGTGGAAGTCACCAATGAACAGATCATTAAGTTCCAGCAAAAGATAGGCTCGGATATCGGTGTGCCACTGGATATCCCAACACCTCCAGATGTTTCACGTTCCCGGGTAGAATCTGAACTTGCAACAACCATGGAGCGCTTGACAGAGGCGCGTAAGATCGTGACCGATGGTATGCTACTTGCAGGACCGGTGCAGGGTTCTACGTATAAGGACCTGCGGGAAAAATGTGCCAGAACGCTTTCAGAACTTGATTTTGACGTGTATCCACTGGGAGCAGTGGTTCCGCTGATGGAATCTTACCGGTATGCTGACCTTGTAGACGTGATAGTATCCTCCAAAAAAGGACTCCATCCAACATCTCCTGTCCATCTTTTCGGTGCCGGGCATCCCATGATGTTCGCGCTTGCGGTTGCAATTGGATGCGACCTCTTTGATTCTGCTGCCTATGCACTGTACGCAAAGGACGCCCGCTACATCACATCAAACGGGACATACCATCTTGAGGACCTGCACTACCTGCCGTGCTCATGCCCAGTATGCTCATCCCATACTGCAGAAGAGATTAAAAACGCTGATAACCGTGAGGAACTCCTTGCACGACACAACCTTTATGTGACATTCGAGGAGATGCGGCTTGTAAAACAATCGATAAAAGATGGTAACCTGCTGGAACTGGTAGAACTGCGCTGCCGTGCTCACCCCAGACTTCTGGAGGGACTCAAACAGGCATACAGTTATTCGGCTTGGCTTGAAAAATACGATCGCACGTCAAAATCCACATTCTTCTACTGTGGATCGGAATCTGCAAACCGCCCTGAAATCCTGCGGTTCTCCAACCGGATGGACCGCTTTACGATTACAGGTTCTGCCATCATACGTGCAACCGAAACAAAAGACGACAGCAAATACGACAACGTACTGGTATTCAAACCGCCCTTCGGAGCGTTCCCTGTTGAACTTGGTGAGGTATATCCCTTCAATGCAGAAGTTGTAAGTAACCCTGATAATGAAGCAGTTGAGCGGGGACTCCTGAATACAATCAAGCTGATAGAACTGAACCCTGAAGCCGAGTTTACTTTTGTTATTGAGGAAAGATTTAAACACCCTTTAATCGGCTTGCTGGCAGAGATTGCAAATGTTGTGGAGTTTGAAAGATGAAAAACGATAAAAATACAAACAAAAGCACAAAACATCTGCTGATCTTAGGGACTGCTTCTCATGTGGGCAAGAGTGCAGTCGTCACAGCACTCTGTAGGATACTGTCCGAAGAATGGAGAGTGGTGCCTTTCAAGGCACAGAACATGAGCCTTAACTCATGGATAACTAAAGACGGTAAAGAGATCGGGATTGCACAGGCCATACAGGCAAAGGCTGCTGGTATTGAGCCTACTGTCGATATGAACCCTGTACTGTTAAAACCCAAAGGGGATCGTCTTTCGCAGGTGATAATTCTGGGTGAGCCCTATGCGGACAAAGAGGCAGGTGAATACTACGGTTCAATTGAAAAAATGCATGATGTTCTCCGGGGTGCACTTGAAAGGCTTGAAAATGAGTACGATATCATAGTGATGGAAGGTGCCGGTGGGGCAGCAGAAATCAACCTTTATGACAGGGATATCGTGAACATCGGAACTGCCAGGCTTACCAGTACTCCGATTATCATTGTGGGTGACATTGAACGCGGAGGCGTCTTTGCAAGCCTGTACGGAACCATCGAGCTCCTGCCCCCTGATGTGCGTGCAAATGTCAAGGGATTCATTATCAACAAGTTCAGGGGCGACCCTGCTATCCTTGAGCCGGGACTTCGTGAACTTGAAGAGCTTACAGGAATCCCGGTAATTGGAGTGCTTCCGTATTTTAACATCCGGATACCGTCCGAGGATTCGGTTTCAATTGGTGATAAAACCGATAAAATGAAGCAATCCCTGAAAAGATCCAGAAGTAACGACATTTACAGTGTTGAAATCGCAGTGATTCGTTTTCCGAGGATTTCCAATTTTACGGATTTCGAGCCGCTTGAGAATCTGGCGCATGTAAGGTATGTTGAACTTGATGAGGAACTCGGAACACCGGACGCTGTGATACTACCCGGAACAAAGAACACCATCAGCGACCTTTACGACCTAAGACAGAGCGGAATGGACGTGCAGATCAAAAGACTCAAAGGCAACGTACCTATCATCGGCATATGTGGGGGATACCAAATGCTTGGTAAAAGAATCGTTGATTCGGGAATCGAAAACGGTGAGGCTGTACAGGTAGATGGACTGGGACTGCTGGATATTACAACCACCTTTGACGCATATGAGAAGACCACAACGCAGGTTACCAAGACCATCAACGGTGGTGGTGCTATCCTTGAGTCAATTAAAGGGGAGACCATTTCCGGCTATGAGATTCACATGGGAGTTACCGAATCACCAACTCCTGTCTTCGGGGACGACGGCTGCGTGGATGAATCAGTACTTGTGATTGGCACGTACCTGCATGGACTGTTCGACAATGAGAATGTGCGACGCGCATTTCTAACATACCTTCTCGAGAAAAAAGGACTAACATACCAGCCACCAGACGATGACTCAAAAGAGCGTGCTTACTCTGAACTTGCAGAACTTGTCCGCCGAAATCTGGACATGGAGCTGATTTACAGGATTACGGGGCTTCAGTAGTTAATAGGGATGAATCTGGCTAATTTCGATTGATAGACAAACGTAACCAATAAAAGAAATTAATTTTATGAAATAATTTCTAATTTAACCTACATTTCCAATAAAATAATAGTCAACTAACCCTATATTATCAACCTACCCCCGCAACGTAGCCATGATATCCACCAACGCCTCACCGACCCCCGTGATGACGAACTGGACTGCTACGGTGGCGAGTAGGAGACCCATAATCCTTACTATTACCATGGTGCCGGTGTGGCCAAGACGGTCAAAAATCTTTTCTGATCTGGACAAAATGAAATACGAAAGAGTATAGACAAGAGCGATGTCAATAAAAAGAAGAATCTGCTCTGTAATACTGGCTGCCGTATTGAAAAGCACGATTCCTGTTGTTATGGCTCCTGGACCTGTTAGCAAGGGTACAGCAAGTGGCGTTACCACTAAATCATCCTTCTTTAATGCCTCTGCCTCTTCCTTTGCGCTGCTCTTCGTTCCCGGTCTCCTACCTAAAAGCATTTCTATAGCAATTATGAATAACAGGATACCACCCGCTATCCTGAAAGAGTACATCTCTATACCTAGATATTCAAAAATCTTGTTGCCGGCAATTGTAAAGATTGCAAGCACAATAGCCGCCACAATCACTGCTTTTTTCACCATGTTATGGCGGTCTTTCTGCCCGAATTCGCTGAGAATGGACGTGAAAACAGGCACGTTCACAACTGGGTCCACTATGATAAAAAGCGAAATGAAAGAGGATAAGGCAAAGTTTAGACCCATTAACCGCTATTTCTGCTTCCAAACGTTTATATTTTGTGATTCTTGCAGATTCCTTGAGTTTTATGCGAAATACTTATATCTAATGCATTCATTTGTACATTAGTGTACATGATTGTACATTAATATTACAGATGGTGTCCATAATGAAATCATGCATTCAGAAAATAAGCGAAGGAAAGGACCTCAAAATAACAGAGGCTGAGAAGGCGATAACAAAAATATTCAATAGTGCCACAGATGCACAGATAGGTGCATTCCTGATGGCACTGAAAATGAAAGGAGAGACACCATATGAGATTGCTGGGTTTGTAAAGGGAATGAAAAAAGCGGCAAACCTCATCTACCCAAATGTCGACGGCGTGCTTGTAGACACCTGTGGAACAGGCGGTGACATCCACAACACCATCAATGTCTCAACAGCTGCAGCCATCATAACAGCAGCTTCAGGGGTGTCCGTTGCGAAACACGGTAACTACTCTATCACATCCCTCTCAGGCAGCGCTGACGTGCTAAAAGAACTCGGGATCAAGATAGACCATACACCAAACAATGTAAAAAAGTCCATAGAGAACACTGGTATCGGGTTCATGCTTGCACCGGTGTTCCACCCTGCAATGAAAAGAGTGGCAGGTCCAAGGAAGGAACTGAGCGTACGGACGGTCTTCAATATTCTGGGACCGCTCACAAATCCTGCCAGCGCGACCGCTCAGTTGATAGGGGTATATGACAAGAACTTGTGTGAAACCCTTGCTCAGGTGCTCAAGATAATCGGTACAAAACATGCACTGGTCGTAAACGGTGATGGCATGGACGAGATATCCAACATTTCTGATACCTATGTTGCAGAACTCAAAAACGGCGCAATCTCAACCTACACAATGACACCTGAAGAACTTGGCATCAAACGGGCTAAAGCAAACGAAATTGTAGGTGGCACTCCAAAGGAGAACGCTCAGGATATTAACTACATCCTCAAAGGTGAAAAAGGACCAAAAAGGGACATTGTTGTTATCAATGCCTCCGCAGCCCTATATGTGGCTGGCAAGGCGGATTCCATCAAGAATGCCATTCCAATAGTAGAGGATTTAATCGACAGCGGTAAAGCCCTAGAAAAGCTCAACGAGTTCAGGGAAATTTAAAATAAAGGCTAGGCTGTCAAATGAAAGTTGCAAATAAACAGGCCCCACGAGTGAAAATCTGTGGCATGAAATCTGCTGAGGACATCGAACTTGCGGTCAGGTGCGGTGCAAATGCTGTCGGTTTAATCGCGGATGTACCTGTGGACACACCCCGAAAAATTGACACCGAAACAGCAATAGAACTGGCTTCCCATGTCCCTCTTTTTGTAGATTGCGTGCTTGTTATCATGCCTGCTGACGGTGAGCAGGCGGTCGGGATGATCGATACAGTCAAACCGGATGTTGTCCAGCTCCACAGCGACCTTAGTGTCGATAATCTTCAATTCATCCGGGACAACACCGGTGCAGGCATCGTAAAAACATTCTCGATTCCTGTTAGCACAACAAGTTCAGCTCATGAAGCTGTCGAACAGGTGGTAAATGGTATCAACGACCTTATAGACCGCGACCTTGCAGACGGCATCCTGCTGGACTCCAGCAAAGCAGGAAAGGTAGGCGGTACGGGTGTAGCACACGACTGGTCCATCAGCAGGGTAATTGTGGAGAACGTGGACATCCCCGTGATTCTTGCAGGCGGACTCAAACCCTACAATGTACGAGATGCAGTTCTCCAAGTTCACCCCTATGCAGTGGATACTTCGTCTGGTATCGAGACTAACGGCAAAAAGGACGGCGCAAAGATGTGCAGATTCGTAAAAGAGGCAAAATGTGAGGTGTCCCAATGATCAACTTTGACCTTGACATAGAAGAGTTTTTAGGACTTGTAAATAATGAAACAGGTATTTACGCACCTGCATTTGTGCAACTTATGGCGAAAGTCAGGGTTGAGTGCTCACCCCTTAATCTATATTCAGTGTTGCAACATGCCAGATACTCCTACCTACTCGAGTCAGTTGAAAAAGAGAAGCGACATGCAAGGTTCTCTTTTGTGGGCGCAGACCCTGATGTGGTGGTTAGTATCAAGAATCGGGTCCTTACACTGGATTTTTCAACAGATTCAATAAAAAAATCCAGAAACAGTCCAATCGAATCGGGGCTTGTGGATTATATTCAATCAAAAGTTGCCCAGGTATGCACAGTCGAAGTGGTAGGGAACGGCATTCTGCACGCCCAAATAAATGAAGGAATTGATGTACTGGATGCTTTTCGTGCGGTTTTCCCCACAGCAAACGGTACTGTGCTCCTGAACCAGAAACGTTTCGATAGACAGACCTTCCTTGGTGGTGCGATTGGCTACAATGGTTATGACATCGTGTATGACAGCTGGTTGGATATCGAAAAAAAATTTGAGTCAGAGGTTCCTGATATGCAGTTCGCAATTACAACAAGGACATTCATGTTCGATCATCTGACATATGATACCTACATCGTGATCACCCCCTTCGTGACCACTGGATGTGACCCTAAATATGTATATGAAAATGCTGTATTGGATGCGGAATTGATGTGTGAATATCTGGTAATGGCAGCAGAAACCGAAGCTGCAGATAGAACATCATGCAATGATATAGAAATTATGACACTGTCTCATCCCGCCTGTAATATGAAACGAAAAGAGTTCGAGAACGCAGTCCTAGTCGCAAAAAAGCATATCATCGATGGGGATATCTTCCAGGTTGTGCTTTCAAGAAGGTATTCGGTTAAGATTAAACAGAATCCCCTTGAACTCTACAAAACACTACGAAAGATAAACCCGAGCCCTTATATGTACCTCTTCAAGTTCAGCGATCTTGCAATTGTAGGTGCTAGTCCAGAAACTCTCATGACGGTACACCAGCGCAAAGTTATCACGAACCCCATAGCAGGAACATGCCCTCGAATTGGAAACGAAGAAGAGGACGCTGAATCTGCCCGGAGGATGCTAGATGATGAAAAGGAGTGCGCTGAACATGTAATGCTGGTGGATCTAGGTAGAAACGACGTGCGCATGGTGTCCAAAAGTGGCACCATCAAGGTCGACGATTTCATGTCGGTTGTAAAATACTCACACGTGCAACATATCGAAAGCACGGTAAGTGGCGTTCTACAAGATGAATGTGACCAGTTCGATGCAACAAGGGCGATATTCCCTGCAGGAACGCTATCTGGGGCGCCAAAGATACGGGCAATGGAGATTATCGACAGTCTTGAGACTGCCGCCCGTGGTATCTATGGCGGAGGTGTTGGGTATTATTCCTGGAACGGGGATGCCGATTTTGCGATAGTCATTAGGACCATAATCCTGAAAGATGACACTGCTTACGTCCAAGCAGGTGCCGGAATCGTCGCGGATTCGGATCCCACATATGAATACAATGAAACCGAACGCAAGATGGCAGCAATGATCAATGCTATTGGAAGTAGTCTAACTAGGACCAGAGGCAAACAATGAAAGTACTTTTCATAAACAACAAGGACTCCTTTGTATGGAACCTAGTGGACTATGTCTCGCTATTTGAACCTGAAACCTTGGTAGTACCGAACACCGTTTCTATCGAGGAAGTAAAAAGCATACATCCGGATGCAATCGTGGTGTCGCCGGGTCCTGGAAACCCTCAAAATACATATGACATCGGCACATGTAATGATATCATCCGTGAGTTTGGTGCAGAAACCCCGATACTTGGTGTATGCCTTGGACACCAAGCAATAAACACCGCATTTGGAGGTACCATTGGACACGCAAAGAATGGTCCTGTCCATGGTAAAACATCCAGTATTATACACACTAAATGTTCACTCTTTGACGGAATCCCAAATTCGTTCAAAGGAGGTAGATATCATTCTCTTTCAATAGATAAACTTGCACCAGATCTTGAGGTAATTGCAATGTCAGATGACGGAATCATTATGGGCATCAAACACAGCAGATATCCGATCTATGGTGTCCAGTTCCACCCGGAATCGGTGCTCACTTCCAACGGACTGAAATTCATCGAGAATTTTCTGATAATCGCAGGGAACATGCAAAAAACACACAACCATTAACAGCTTATAACCATTATAGGGATAACTATTAACAGATAGTATTCCTATCTTTAGAACATGTTAATTGGACTTACCGGTACTCCCGGAACCGGCAAAACATCTGTCAGCAACCTACTGAAAGAAGAATATGGATATAAAGTAATTCATCTCAACGAATTAATCAGGGAAGAACATCTTTATTCTGAAATTGATACAAAACGTGGTGCAGTAATTGCAGACATGGAACAAGTTGCCGTACGTGTAACCGATTTGACCTGCGGACTTGACAAAAAAGCTGAAATAAATGATAAAATAACAATCCTTGAAAGTCATCTTTCACATCACATCACTGATATAGTTATTGTACTTCGGGCATCTCCTGAAGAGCTCAGAAAACGATTGTCAAAAAGAAAATATCCACCCGAAAAGATTCAGGAGAATATCGAAGCTGAAGCTCTAGATGTAATTCTTGTAGAATCCTTCGAATGGTGCAATCAAGTATTTGAGATAAACACCACTGGAAGAAACGTCAGTGAAGTTGGAAAAGATATAGTAAAAATTATCGGGGCATTGTTAAGCCATGACAAAAAAAATATCCTTATAAATTTCAAACCAGGTTCTCTTGATTGGAGTGGTGAAATAGGTTGAAAGAAAACGGATTTGAAAGCTTTTCATTTATTGAAATTACAATTCCTCAATTTTACTACAATTTAACTATAACCTTAATTTTTTAGATTCTCTTTAAAACTCAATTTTCTTACAATTTAATAAACCGTCGTCTTGCTAAATCTCTCCGTTTTCAAACCATATAATTAAAAGCAATTTTTATTTTGATATTGCACTAAACCATTTTTTCATTACCTACAGACTTAAAAGACCTTTATTTTTCCTTGCTTTTTTAACATAATGCATAAGGATTATCCAGACGAATACTTCATAAATTTCGATTATATCACCAACTGCATTTCCTTGCACATAGCAATAATCAATGCCTCAAAGAATATTAAACCCTGTATTTTTCTTAGTACATGGAAGATAAATTAGTTTTACATCGTGTTTAATTCATTTAGTTCTAGGAAAATAGGTTTTATAATAAAGCAAATCAAGGTGTTTTTATATTCTTTTTTTGTATCATGAGTTTTTGATAATTTTTTACAAACAGGATTTCCTTTTGTAAAATGAAGATAAATAACCATTCTCTTTTTAGGTGTACCAAGATTAATACCTTTTACAAACTAGAGAAAAATGATTCTAAAGCAGTTTGGCTTTTGTTATCCATAAAAGATAATTTGAAGCAAAATTAACTTACCCACTTAATAAAAATGAAATCTATTTTTTTATTATTGCTTAATATTAAATTTATTAAACTACAAGCTACAGTGACCCGGTTATTTCAACTGGAGATTTAAAGAGAAACGAAATTCCAAAAATAAATTTTTTTAAAAAATATTTCATAAAACAATAGAAATATTGATATACTATTAAAGTAACATAATTCGTACCATATTTTTTAAACATATAAAAAAACATTAATAAATGTTTTTTAGTTTTTCCAGTTGAAATCATAGGGTTCCCCTTTTATATAAACTTTCCAGTTGAAATAAAGGGGGCTTTTCCACTTGAAATTTGTTCATATATAAATATACATAAATGTTAGTTTTTCTAATAAAATTATTGGTTCTTTCGACGTTGTTTTTCTTGTTTTTCTACTTTATTTTATCATATATCCATTGGAAATAGAGGGGAATTGACCATAACTATTAATAACCCCCACTTCCATTGCATCTATTGGAATTTACGTAATCAATTCAAACAATTAGTTTGATTGACGATTGCGGTTTGGTTTCAGAGGACATGCGGTAGTTTAGGTCCAATCGATATCAAGTTCGATGTTTCCTATAATTGCTGGCGGGATGAAAGGGTTAGGGTGATTAAAAAATGGAAAACAAGTCATTAGATGGATTATTCCAAATGTTATTGGAGAATGAATCTCTTTTTAAAAACAAGGAGGTACTTAGGCCCTCTTATACTCCGGATTTTTTGTTGCATCGTGATGAACAGATTAATAATCTTGCTATAATACTAGTTTCGGCTCTTCGAGGCGATACCCCATCAAATATTTTGTTGTATGGTAAAACAGGAACAGGTAAAACGGCTGTTACACGTCATATTGGAATCGAACTGGAGAAAAAAAGTGAAGAGATGGATGTTTCCTGTATTGTTTTATATATGAATTGTGAGGTCATAGACACTCAGTACAGGTTACTGGCAAATCTGGCCAGACAGTTCGGTGAGGAAATTCCTATGACCGGCTGGCCTACTGATCAGGTTTTTGCTAGATTTAAAAAGACGATTGACGAGAAAAAACAGATTATTATAATCATACTTGATGAAATA
Organism: Methanosarcinaceae archaeon; assembly: GCA_016926455.1. Lineage (GTDB taxonomy): Archaea > Halobacteriota > Methanosarcinia > Methanosarcinales > Methanosarcinaceae > JAFGQV01. The sequence continues at coordinate 12,614 of JAFGOO010000074.1, forward strand.
GATAAATTGGTCAAAAAGGGTGATGATGTACTATACAATCTTTCTCGTGTCAATACGGATCTCAAGAATTCAAAAGTGAGTATGATAGGGGTGTCCAATGACCTAAAATTCACGGAATTCCTTGATCCGAGGGTTAAAAGTTCTCTTGGAGAAGAGGAAGTAATTTTTCCTCCTTACGACGCCGAGCAGATTAGCGACATATTGAGGCAAAGAGCAGAAAAGGCGTATAAGGATGGTGTTTTGGATGACATGGTGATTCCGCTATGTGCAGCTTTTGCTGCACAGGAACACGGTGATGCGAGAAGAGCCCTTGATCTGTTGAGAGTTGCAGGGGAGCTGGCGGAGCGGGAGAACAAGCCAAAAGTGGAAGAAAAACACGTTAGAAGTGCTCAGGAAAAGATTGAAATTGATCGTATTGTTGAAGTTGTAAGGACACTGCCGACTCAGTCAAAACTGGTTCTTTACACGATTTTACTTCTCCGGAACAGTGGATATAGAAATGTGACGACCGGTGAAGTATATAATATCTATCGCCAACTATGCTCACGTATAGATATGGACGTCCTAACTCAGCGGAGGGTTACGGACCTGATGTCAGAGCTAGACATGCTCGGAATCGTAAATGCAGTTGTTGTGAGTAAGGGACGGTATGGCAGGACTAAGGAAATATCTTTAAGTGTTCCTGTTGCAAGCACGCGTCAGGTCCTTGTTGAGGACTACAGGCTAAAACCCCTTATGGATTTCAAGATGCCAATGGCAGTTCAGATGCATCTCTAAGTGCATCTGAAACACCAGTTTCTATAAAAGAAATCTAAAACCTTGGAAGTAGCAGTCTGAAATACCCAACGTATGGTATTCTATAACGTGCAACTCCAATGATCCATTCTTCTTTTATAGGAACTTGGTAACTAATGTCTCCCTGCTGGTCATAATGCATATTTGTCTCATGGTTATCTCCTTTGGTGATATATCCATTGGAGCTTGCAGCTGGTCCACCAGGCCACATAGGTTCTCCAGCTTCTACATAGTACATGGCTCTATGTATAATCGGAGTTACATCCTTCCTTCCATATGGTCTATATAATATCACATCGCCTTTATCTTCAAATGATACATAGTCATCGTTGCTTTCTTGATTGGTTATTACTTCTGTTCGATCTATGTTTTCAATAAAGATGATGTCTCCTATTTTCATGTGTGGTTCCATACTTCCTGATTCAACAGCTACCATGGGTGTCCACATTCCGAATGCGATTTGAAAAAACAATGAAAATACCAATAAAGCAATGATTATAGATAGAATGTCCCTTGTGATTGAAATCCAGAAGTTATCACTGTGTTTGAACGTATTTATTGTTTTTTTTGTGTCCATGGTAAATCACGTTGATTTCAGGCTGAAATCACGACTGTTAGAATGTAGACAAACTTTTTTAAACATATTGCTTGAAAAGTTTGAAAATCTTTTTGACCTTAAGTTGGTTTTGCTATTAATATTTAAGCCTCAAAACCAATTCTAGGTTCAATTTTTATTTGCTACCAAGTATTTATCTAGGACAATACATTCTATCACTTTGCGGCAGCTGCAATTCGCATACCAAGTTCCCTGCAGGATTTCAATCCGTCTTCATCGGGTCTGAATTTTATTTGCAGTCCTGGCTCGATAATTTCAAACCCCGCAGATTCCATTTCTTTTTCTATCGCCTTCACGGCCCCACCGCCCCAACCAAATGAACCGAATGCTACCGCTTTCTTGCCTTTTGGTCGAAGTCCTTTAAGATATGTCAAAAATCCTCCAACTGGATAAAACATTCCGTTGTTAACGGTAGGTGAACCTACGGCAATCATGGATGCTTCAAGTATTTCTTTTATAATTGTGCTCCAGTCGTTCTTTCGTAGGTGTAGCAATTTTACATCTACGTCTGCAAACATGACCCCATTCAGGATTTCCTTTGCCATCCGCTCGGTGCTACCCCACATAGTATCGTATATTACCAATACCTTAGGAACTGTTTCACCTGATGCCCACCTTACGTATGCATTTATTATCTGTTCCGGGTTCTGCCGCCAGACAATCCCGTGGGATGGAGCTATCATGTCAATTTTGATATCAAGTTCCTTTATTTTGTCCATGTATGCTAGCACCTGTGACCCAAATGGCATTAGGATATTAGCATAATAAGTGGCAGCATCGTCCATTACATCTCCTACCTCATCGTTAAAGCGGTGAGATATTGCAATATGCTGTCCGAACGCATCGTTTGAGAAAAGTATCTTGTCTTCTTTGAGATAGGTGTGCATGCTGTCAGGCCAGTGCAACATGATTGTCTCGATGAACATCAATGTCCTTTTGCCAAGAGTAACCTCACTTCCAGTTTCCATAACCTCGAAGTCCCATTCATCACAACCTACGGCTTTGTAATAATTGCAAATAATGGCCTTGCCGCGTTTTGTAACAAATACCTTGGCTTCAGGCGCAATTCTCATAATTGCTGGTAATGAGCTTGAATGGTCCATTTCAACATGGTTTTCAATCACATAGTCGATCTTCGAAGGATCGATTATATTTTTAATTGACTTGATTAGCTCTCCCGCAAACTGCGCTTTCACCGTATCTATTAGTGCAATTTTATCATCAACGATTAGGTATGAATTGTAAGTTCCACCTTTGGGTGTAGCAAAACCATGAAAATCCCGAAGATTCCAGTCTATTACGCCGAGCCAGTACACACCTTTGGCCAGTTTTACTGGTTTGTGATTATCGTCCACTCTAAAATCTCCAATACTATGTCTGCATTCTGAACTGTGTCGCATATTCGAGAAATCCATCAATAAGTTCATAGTGACCCCGCTCGATGGATGCAAGTTTGTCAAAGAATTCACGCAAGGCAGTGTTGTCTGTACGTTTGGAAAGTTGCATGTAGAAATATTCGGTCTTTCGCTCCAAACGAAGTGCTGCGAGATAGACTCCTATCTCATGAAGGCGTTCATTCGTGAACTCGGCATCAAATACCGGTTTAAAATCCGGTGTTTTAGAATCTATATCTAGCACTATTTTGTTTTTTTGATAATTTCTTAGATATTCGGCGTGTTTGCCCTCTTCTCTGGCTAGGTAACTGTACAGTTTAGTTACACTAACATTTTTTATTTTAGATACTTTCTCTTGGTAGAAGTCCCTGTTCTGTTCCTCGATTGAGATCGCTATTTTAAGCATGTCATCAAGAGTTTTCAGTTTCTTAACTTCGTCAGCAATTTCTTCTAAAATGCCCATTTTTATTTAACCCCCATCACATTTTCTTTACCAATCATGGTTAATACTTCTGATTGTACATAAAGTATAATCTTATGTGTTCGTGTAAATGCTCGTTTTTGCAGATTTGAGCCCCTGAGTGTGCCAGAATGTTAATATTTCCATATCTCTGGAAAATATGGGTGTTAACGAGCATTTTCTTGCTATGCTGTTGATTTCATCCGACTTTGTCATTGAGGGTGTCGAGTTTGAGTATGGAATATAGTGCACAATAGCCGGTAGCTCCAGTAACAAGCAGGATCAGTCCAAGCAATGCAATGATATATGTTGCCATACCTGTGGTTACAACTTGTGCTGCACCCACGTATAGGAGCACAAGTCCGAGGACGACCCGAACTGCCCTGTCAATTTTTCCTTCGTTCTTTTGCATATTTAAATCCTCTTTTATTTCAATTAAAACTCATTGATGTGAAGCTTCTGGTCCAGAGGGATTCTTATTGGTTTTTCCGGTGATTCATCAGGATACCCAAGCGGAATGACCGTTGCGACATCGTACCCGTCAGGAATCTTTAGAAGTGCTTTTATATTCTTACCATGGAACGTAAGTGTTACACCCCCAAGGCCCTCTGAAGTTAATGCAAGAAGTATATTCTCAATACATGCATAAGCCGAACCCAGCGCATCTTCAGCGAGTTCATTGTTGTAACATACTACTATCAACACCGGTGCAGTCTCAAGTGCCACTTTTTGGGGTGGGATTTTAATGCGCATCCCTGCAATCTCATCACGAAGCGTTTTATCTTTTACAAGGATGAACTCCCATGGCTCGCGATTAAATGCATTTGGTGCTTGTGTACCGGCGCTTAAGATTTTATGGATGGTCGTATCAGGTACAGTGTCGGGTTTGAACTTCCTGATACTCTTTCGTTTCTCAATAGCTTCATATAAATCCATAATACCCCCCCAGAGGCTAGACAAAGAACCTATATCTTAATAGAATTATTTCATTTGCTATTTAAATACCTTTCTACCTTTATTTTTTCACAATATTTTAAATAATCTTAAGTGTGGACTTGAATTTGCTTTGCAATCGTACACATGAGATATCACCATTTATTAAGGCTGATTTGTACGAAAGGAAAATACAACTGTAAGTAGTGGCTAGTGAATTATTAAAATAATTGCTTCAGTTCTGAGTTTTTTGTAAATCGGTCTCAAACCCACTGATTTAGAAAGTCTTTTATAAAACAGCAAACATTCAGAGATGCAGATTTAAAATGATACTTAGGGATTTTGTAGTATACGGGATAATAGTTTTCAGATAAGAGGAATTATTCATGGATAAAATCAAAATCGCAATTATAGGTCTTGGAAATTGTGCGAGTTCATTGATTCAAGGCATCGAGTATTACAAAAACAAAAAAGACAATGATGCGATCGGTTTGATGCACTGGGAAATCGGAGGCTATAAACCTAGTGATATTAAAGTTGTTGCTGCATTTGACATTGATGGGAGGAAAGTGGGGAAGGATGTATCAGAAGCGATGTTTGAACTCCCAAACTGCACAACAGTTTTTTACAAAGACATCCCAAAGACCGGAACCATTGTGAGAATGGGGAAAGTTCTAGATGGAATTGCAGACCATATGAAAGATTTCGATGATAAATACACCTTTGTTCTGGCAGACGAGACTGAACCCTCAAAAGAGGAGATAGTCAGCATACTGCAAGAATCGGGAGCAGAGATACTGTTGAATTATCTGCCCGTGGGTTCTGAGGATGCTACACGTTTTTATGCTGAATGTGCTCTTGAAGCTGGATTGGGATACATCAACAATATGCCTGTTTTTATAGCGAGTGATCCGTATTGGTCTGTGAGATTCAAAGAAAAAGGCATTCCTATAGTTGGTGACGATATAAAGGCCCAGATTGGTGCTACAATCACCCACAGGACGCTGGCTGACCTTTTCAGAAAAAGGGGGGTGAAATTGGAAAGGACGTACCAGATAAACACTGGAGGAAACACTGATTTCCTTAACATGCTCAACAGAAACAGGCTTGTCTCAAAAAGGATTTCCAAGACAGAGGCAGTCCAGTCCGTTGCAGCCGAGAGGCTTGATGATGAAAATATCCATATTGGACCCAGTGATTATGTTCCATGGCAAAAGGATAACAAGGTGTGTTTCTTAAGGATGGAAGGCAGGCTCTTCGGTGATGTGCCGATGAATATGGAACTGAGGTTATCTGTGGAAGATTCACCGAATTCCGCTGGCGTGGTCATCGATGCTGTCAGATGTTGCAAACTGGCACTTGATAGGGGAATAGGTGGAATTTTGACCTCACCCTCTGCATACTTCATGAAACATCCACCTAGACAGTACACAGATGACGATGCATGCAGGATGACCGATGAGTTCATCGCCGGCAAAAGAGATAGCTGAATGTTCATCTCTTGATGTTCCAAATAGTGTTTTTGGGATTGATTTCAGTGGCGCAGAGAATGCCTACAAGAAGATCTGGGTCAGCAAAGGAACCATCACCAGCAACATTCTGCACATTCATGAGTCACGACGAATAGCAGATTACATGCAGAAAGGAAACAAGCATGTAAGCCGGGATAAGTGTCTTATTATACTTAAAAAGCTTATCGCAGGTGAGCAACATGCAGCTTTTGGTCTCGATTTTCCTTTTTCGTTACCCACCTTGGTTTTGGACAATGAAGATTGGGATGCCTTTGTAAGGCAGTTCCCGGAAAGGTATAAGACACCAGAGCAGTTCCGTGAGTCCTGCCGCAATGCAACTCAGAACAAAGAGTTCAAAAGGCGTACGGAAAAGGAAAACAAGGCACCATTCTGTGCTTATAACCTTTGGCTCTTTAAGCAGACCTATTTTGGAATCCGGGATGTTCTTCGCCCACTTGCAATCGGTAAAAAGGCCTGCATCCTTCCAGTGCAATCGTGTGAAAAGGGAAAACCTTGGGTCCTTGAAATCTGTCCTGCATCTACACTAAAGCAGGAAGGTGTATACATTCCCTACAAAGGTAAAACGGAAGTAAAACAACAGTCTCGAAGCCAGATTCTTGAGTATCTGTCCACTAGAGGCGTTTTGGTATCTTCCGATGTGCTTGAAATTGCAATCGAAAACAGTGAAGGTGATGCACTGGACAGTGTTATTGCAGCGTTTGCCACCTATCGGGCACTACAGGAACCTGAAAAACTTACGACAACGCGTCCTGCTATCTATAAAAGAGAGGGGTATATTTTTGCTTAGTATAAAAGGATAAAAAACTAACACATTAAAATCAAATACGCCGCCTGAACCCGTAAAAGTTTTCAAGCGGCTTGAACGTCCACCTATCCCCGTTTTACCCCGACGATGTCATAGATATCTTCTGGTTTTTCCATGATCGTGATGTTCTCCATCTCTGCCAATTTTTCAGAATTCGATACATCGATCTCGCGCATCTTGAGTATCATTTCCTTCCCCATAGGTGAATAAGTTTTGACCTTCCCACGCGTTTGGTCCACAGGGAGAATGTAGATAGGTGTACTGCCTTTTGAGGTCTGGGCCACGGCATTGGTCACCAGTGTATCAGCGATACCGTGTACCATCTTTGCCACGGTGTTCGCTGTTGCTGGTGCAATTAAAAGCATATCATAATACCCCAGCTGGAGCGGTCCGGCAATAAAGGGTGAATTGGGACCAGCATCTATCTTGAAATTAGGGAAATCTCTCTGGATGTCATCCCACATCCGGTACCATTTCATCACGGTTTCCCCTTCTTTTGACAAAAAGACCATGAAATCAATATCGGTTTTCTTCTTGATATCCACCATGACATTATACGTCTCACGTATAAGGTCTCCTGAACCTGTAATTCCCCATGCTATGCGTTTCAATTTATTTCCTCCTCTGATTGTTTTTAACTAATTAATAACTCCTACCCCAAAGTTCAAAGTATGCCCTCTCGTGCGCACATGCAGGACATTCCTCAGGTGCCTCTTCATCGTAATGAATATAGCCGCAGTTGCGGCATTTCCACTTCATGACACTATTGCGCTTAAATACACTGTTCTTGTCGATATTCTCAATGAGTGCAAGGTATCGTTCTTCATGACCCTTCTCAGCGATTGCTATATTCCTGAAGACATATGCAATTTCTGAAAATCCTTCCTTTTCAGCAGTTTCTGCAAACTCTGGATACATCTGTGTATGTTCGTAGTTCTCACCCAAGGCTGAAGCTTCAAGATTAGATCTGGTATTACCTATTATGCCAGCAGGGAAGGATGCCGTGATCTGCAGCTCACCACCTTCGAGGAACTTAAAAAGCCTTTTAGCATGTTCTTTCTCGTTATCCGCGGTCTCCAAGAATATACCAGCTATCTGTTCATATCCTGCCTTTTTTGCCTCAGATGCAAAATATGTGTAGCGGTTTCGGGCCTGTGACTCACCTGAAAATGCGGTTAAAAGGTTCTTTTCGGTTTGCGTTCCTTTCAATTTTTCCATATTTTTATTCTCCTATACTTATGATTCATTACAAAAACCTCTATTCCCTCATCAATCTTGATACTCTGTAAAATATTCTTTTTTAATACGCTCCACTGGTATTCTAAAATCACTCATCAGTTGTACCATGACTTCCATAAGCCTTGGGGGACCGCATAGATAGAATACGCGTTCCCTGTAATCCGCTATCTCCCTTGCTATCAAGTTCTCGCAGATCCGCTCTCGGCAACCTTTCCATTCATCTCCTGCCCGTGTCAGTGTGTGCACAACTTTCAGGTTTTTGTTCTGCAATTGTAACTGCTCAAGTTCGTCCCTGAAAGCAATGTCTTTCTCGGTTTTATTACTGCTCACAAGAGTTACTTTGGTCCCGAGTTTTAGGTCAGTGCAGTACCTGCAGATACTTATCATTGGAGTAATCCCAATGCCTCCACTTAGAAGTGCTATTTTATTGTATTCCCCTTCAAAGGTCATCTGTCCATAAGGACCGTCAATACCCACTAAATCACCGGTGACCAAGACATCAAGAACATTGGAAAAATCATGTCCAGTAAACTTTTTCGTAAATTCTATATGGTCTTTTTTGGTCGGGCTGCTTGAGATGGTAAAAGGTTTGCGCATCTTTTCGTCCAAGACATTAAGAGTGATGAACATGTATTGTCCAGCTTTATAATCAAAATCTACCGGTCTCTTAAACCTGAAACTTTTTACATCATGGGTCTGCTGTATGATTTCTGTGACAACTTCATCGAATTCCACAACCAATTACTCCCTTTATTCATTTCTTTTATAAACTTTCAGTTTTAAACATTGTTTCATCTACAACAACCTGATGAGTCCACTCATCCTTACCCCTTCAGATTTTATGGGCATTCTCTAAGATACGGAATCATTATCGGGATTTTACGACATCATTTATGGAAGTGTTATTGCTCCCTTCGGGCACTCCTCAACACATGCCCCACACTCGGTACAGTCATCCGGAAGTGCAACAATAACTTTTATGTTTCCAGATTCGTCTTCTTTCAGTTCCAGTACATCCATAGGGCATATCTCAACACATGCCCCGATTCCATCACATTTGTTCCTATCTATCTCTGGTGGCATATACTCTAACCCCCCAATATTTATCCGCCTATTATTTATCCTCAGAACGTAACTCGGGCTTTACCGACCTTTCCTGAATATTGCGTGCGAATGTCAAAGCATGCAACAACCCAGATTATTAGCCCACGTTTTTCCTGAAACTTAGATTAGACTTCAGTATATATCTATTTTTTGTCAGTTTTATTTTACTTTTTTGGAGGGTGATTGATATTGGATATGCATGTTTCATATTTTGCTGCAAAAAGGAGAAAGATGCGTTTTGAAATAGGTTCTTTAAATAATATCAACTCAAATAGCGTAATTAAAATAATATGGAAAAAAACATGTATCTGCAAATAGCAATAGTTGCTTACGTAGTGGTCCTGTTCCTTACAATGCGTGATATTCGTATCTTTAAACGCACAGGGATTGTTTCATACAGAAAGGGAGCCTTGAAGGGAATTGTAGCCTCAACCATAGTACTGATTGGTGTTTTGATGGTTGGAGTTAATTCAGAACTGGGCATTCTCATCGTATTGATAGGTCTTTATATTAATCAAAAGGGTGTTCGAGAAAATGTTTTTACAGATGCGACAGCACTTGAGCGGCTGCTGGGAAAGACGGATTACCACAGGTAAAAGGCCGTGTATGTGGGTTCACATCACAAACAAAGCTTAAATATATAACAGTGTTTTAAGTTCCCGGAGCGAACCACAATTTTTATCTGGTGAAATAAGATGGCAGAAATCACTCATTGGGCAGATACTGTAGCAGAAGATGCACTGAAGCTTGGCAAACAGCACATCGTTGCAAGTGGTATTACACCGTCTGGACATATCCATATCGGTAACATGCGGGAAGTTGTGACCGCAGACGCTGCTTACCGGGCATTGATTGATAAAGGTGCAGAAGCAGAATTGATTTACATAGCAGATAACTTTGACCCTCTTCGAAAGATTTATCCATTCCTTCAGGAAAGTTATGCAGAACATGTTGGGAAGCCATTATCAGAGATACCATGCCCCTGTGGAAAGTGCAAAAACTATGCCGAACATTTTCTGAAACCATTCTTTGAGGCTCTGAAACGTCTTGGAATTCGCCCGAAGGTATACAGGGTTGACGAACTATACAAAAACGGCGCATACACAGAGGCAATAAAGACAGCGCTCATCAAACGGGATAAGATTGCAAGGATAATAGAAGAACTGACCGGAAAGACGATAGCTTCCGACTGGAGCCCATTTAACCCAGTATGCAGCAGTTGTGGAAGAATTAACACCACCAAGGTAACAGGTTTTGACGCTGATGCAGAGACAGTGGACTATACCTGTTCCTGCGGACACTCAGGTGCTGTATCAATGAAAGGTGGTGGCAAACTCACCTGGCGCGTGGACTGGGCTGCCCGGTGGAAGATTTTGGGTGTGACCGTTGAACCCTTCGGTAAGGACCATGCATCAAAGGGAGGTTCATACGACACAGGCGTTCGAATAACAAGGGAGATATATGGGTACGAGCCGCCGCATCCAATCGTGTACGAGTGGATCATGCTCGGAAAGAAAGGTGCAATGTCGTCCTCAACCGGTGTTGTTGTCTCGATTTCGGATATGCTGAAAGTGGTACCACCCGAGATATTGAGGTATCTTATCATCAGGACAAAGCCTGAAAAGCATATCCAGTTCGACCCTGCTCTGCCGCTTCTCACACTGGTTGAAGATTATGAAAGGTTAAAATCCACCACAAATGCAATAGGATACGATAAGCGCGTCTTTGGACTGTCCCATGCAACCGGTATATGCCACACGGATCTTTCCTTCAAACATATGGTTACCATTTACCAAGTTGCGGATGGTGACTTTGGCCAAATAATAAAGATCGCTGGGCGTGCAGGATACGATACCAGGAATGAAAAATGCATAAGGGAACTTGCAGATAATGTGGGAAACTGGCTTGAGATGTATGCCCCTCCCTTTGCAAAGTTCAGTGTAAAGGAAACTCTCCCTGTCCAGGCTGCAACGCTTTCGAAGGTGCAAAAGGCGTTCCTTGGTGCGTTTGCAGAGATCATGGACGAAAGCGGTGAGTTGAGTGGTGAGGATTACCATAATCTTGTTTACACTGCAGCAGAAGAAGGTTCTCCGATACATGCAAGGATGATGCAGGTCCTTGGACTTGAAATTGAGCCAGTAGTATTGAGCGTGAATCCAAAAGACATGTTCAAGGCAATTTACATTGCATTGCTCGGACAGCAGTCAGGTCCCAAGGCAGGCTGGTTCCTGTCCTCTCTTGAGAAGGATTTTCTGGTGGAACGCTTCAGGAGCGCTTCGATCTATAAACCATAGGAAGTATGGGTCCAACATCAAAACCAAAGTCTCATTTCTTGGCATGGGAGCAGGAATACAGTCATGTGATATGGGGAGGACCGAGGTCAATCTACGTGGTACGCACCCACCTGAATCTTGGAAACCGCGTGCTGGATGCAGGGTGCGGGAACGGGCGTTATCTTCTACCATTGTCACGGATGTACCATACAGTCGGTGTCGATGTATCAGCCAAAGCCATTAAAATATCGAAATCTTATCTTGAAAAAGGCAACCTATATGCTGAGTATGCAGTATCGGCGATACATCAACTACCTTTTGCTGAAAAATCCTTCGATGCAATTGTGTGTTTTGGTGTTCTACAGCACCTTTTTGAAGATGAGAGACGTGCTGCACTGGATGAGTTCAGGAGGGTTCTGGTGCTAGGTGGTTTGCTGTTTGCTGAGGTGCTTGGGGTGGAAGACATGAGGTATGGGGGGGAGGAGGTCGAACCTCATACCTTTTTGCGTAGGAATGGTATAATCTACCATTATTTTACCTCAGAAGAACTGGAATCACTTCTGGATGGTTTTGAAACAGAGGTAATCGAGGACATAAAAAAGGAAAAAACGTTCAAGGGCAAATCTTACACCCGCCACAGAATACAATCTGTGGCGCGTCTTAAAAATCAGAACGCTATTCCAAGATAATGAAGCAGGATAATAAGAAGCGCTCCGACCGAACCTGCGACTGCACATGTCAAGATAACAATCCAGCTATAGGCAATTCCAAGACCAAACACAACGTTTGCAACAACCAGCATTACAAGGCCCACAACCGTGTTTATTAACATATGCTTGATTGTTTTTAATATCTTGTACAGTAGTATTGCTGCGATTATTGCAACCAAAAAAACGATTAGTTCTGTTAATGGCATGTTTATCCCCTTTAACATTAAAAACTGTAATATTTAATTGTTGCTATCAGATGATTACGCATCCCTATTTTTTAAAGATTCAGCAAATTCACGAAGGATATTTTCCAGATGTTCCTGACCAGTATACTCTTTAATCTGAATATTTGGGTTTCCAAGGATCATGGCTGAAACATTTGCTTCTGGCTTATGTAGGCACAGCACAGGCAACCTGAGCCCTAGGGAGCGACATATTTCATATCCCACACCTATGGATGGGACCGTGACCTCAGCAATCAGGCAGTCACTTTTTTTCAGCAGGTTCATATCGCGCCCGTAGATGTCCTGCTCGGTAATGCTTGATTCTGTTTCAGCGATATCTTTATCAACTACATGTAAGCTCGTGACATCAAATCCCAAGTGGTTCAAGAAATCGCAGATATGCTGATATACAGGCAGCATTTGACGACCACCCCTTATGGAACCTGAGAAAAATACCTTCATATGACACCCCGGAAATAATGTCCTTTAGTGTAACCTTCTGTTATGTCCTTGCAGGATATTCGCACATTTTCACCTTCCTCAAAACATTTGTTAAGAGCATTCCTATAAGCCTTTGTAATCCTTTCGATATGGCTGGATTCAACTGCTCTTGCGTCTATTCGAATACTTGAGACACCGGCTTTGACTATTTCTGGAATGTTTTCAAGCAGGCACAGTTCTTTTGAGTTCAGTAGATAGGTCCTACAATTAGAATCCATCCTGATGGGAAATGCATATCCTTTCTCGTCTACAAGTTCAAAATCACCGTCTTCACAAGGTGAAGTACATTCCCCAGAACCGCCGAGAATTCCACTTACCAGACAATGCTCTGATTCCATTAGAGTCAGGCGTCCATGAACTATACATTCAACTGTGCCGGATGTGGTTATTTGTTTTATCTGCTCAAAGGTCAGTTCCGGCGATAGTACAGCCATTAAGGCACCGTGTTTAAGGAAAAATTCAAGGGACTTCTGGTTGAACACATTGAGGGGGCTGTCAGCTATTATTGCAAGTCCTGCCTGCTTTGCAAGTTTGAAAACTCCTAGATTGGACACCAGTACCCCATCAGCAACGAATGTTTTTGCAGTTGAAAGTGTTTCCCTGACCGAATCCATTTCACCATTTTTGACGATCCGTGGTGTATCTAGATATATCTTTTTTCCAGCCTCATGTACATTTTGCACAGACGCTTCAAGATCTGGAGTCCCTGAAACATGGTACATCTCGCTTCCAATGTATATCGCATCCGCACCACCTTTAACGGCACTCTGAACGCCTTCAAAATTGGTCACACTGACGGAAAGCAGGGTTTTTCTGGTTTTATCTTTTTCAAACGATGTTATTTCTTTAATGTAGGGAATTTTTGGTGACCGTTTCCATCTTGTTATTCGCATCGCTTCAAGCTTGGATATTGTCTGATTTCTGTCAACATTCAACTGCCCCATGGGGACAAATATATCATTGTCGGTTTTGACATCGATGGCAACGGTCTCAAAAACAGTGTTCCCAAGTTTTCCCAGTTGCTTTTTGATCTGCTCGGAGGTTGTTGGTTTTTTAACAGCGTGTTCAACCACATAATCTGAGTTTGTGTGCACCATAATATGATCATGATCTTCGATTTGTAATTCAAACGGTGAGCCTGCAACAGCTTTTGCTGTGATGGTAACAGGTATTTTTCGTATTGGAAAGGTAGATGTAAACGTTTTTTTCAGGGATTCCATAAGCGATTTATCCAGTGTCCTGTACACAATACTTCCTTTATCTACCTCCTTTTCAAAGGGGATATCAACAACGTATCCCCCCTCGGCATGGGTTGTTATTCTGTCGTCTATGTACATACGGTACACTGTCTCACCACTCACAACTGCACCCTCGATTCCAATCCCATCACCTGTATCCAGTGGAGCGGTAAGCACAACACGTACTCGCTTCTGTTTCCGGTCGTAACCGGCAACCATACCTATGGGTATTCCCCGATTGTAGGGACGAAAGCGGTTCATAAGTTTGCCGCGTGGGTTTCCTAGAAGGTATCCTTCTGTGAACTCCCTGTTAAAGAGCTGTTCAAGGCATAGGATTTCTTCTTCATAGACAAAATAGCCTGAAGGGTCTTCCAAATACCTGTCTATTAGGTTACGGTATACATGCACAACACCGGCCACATATTCAGGCCGCTTCATTCGCCCTTCAATTTTAAAGGAATCAATTCCAGCATCTATGAGTTCCGGTAGGATGCGGCTTGTGTTGAGGTCTTTCGGGCTTAACAGGTACTCACCGTCAGTTTCAACCTTTCTCCCATCAATCTTTAAATTGTATTTTTTTCGGCATGGCTGAGCGCAGTGTCCCCGATTACCGCTTCTACCTCCGATAATACTGCTTAATAGGCACTGGCCTGAATAAGAAATACAGAGGGCACCATGTATGAATGTTTCGACCTCTATGCCGGTTATCTCTTTAATTTCTCTGATTTCTTCCAGTGTCAACTCTCTTGCAAGTACGACTCTTTTAACTCCCATACTCTGCAGAAATCGAACCCCTTCGATGTTGTGAACTGTCATCTGAGTACTTGCATGTATAGGAAGTTCAGGTACCAGTTCCCTTGCAAGTGAGATCAGTCCGATATCCTGCACGATCACAGAATCAACTCCAAACTCTGTTAGGGTGTACAGGGTATTGACGGCATTTTCTATTTCGCTGTCTTTTATCAGGGTATTCAGGGTGACGTATGTTTTAACGCCTCGAAGGTGGGCATAGTCGATGACATCCATAAGTTCGTTGATGGTAAAATTAGTAGCATAACTCCTTGCACTTAATGCCTTCGCTCCAAGGTATACGGCATCTGCACCATTCTCAATTGCAGCCATTAGAGATTCCATATCTCCTGCCGGAGCTAGTAGTTCGGGTTTCTTGGTCATGTTGCTTGGGGGGAGCAGTAGTGCTGCTACACAATTGCCCTAGGGATCGAATTTCTTGTTTTGTTAGTCATTGAAGGAAAAACAATCGCTCGTCTATAATGAATTAACTATTTTAATCTGCATTTTTATTAAGGTTAAGCTTATGTTAGATGTATATATTGTAGTACCAAAAACGATAAAGGACTGATTCAATGAAGATAAATCCAGCCTGTCCACACTGTTTACTGGCAAGAGTGCATTATGAGGCACAACTATCTACCGACGATGAAGAATTGCAGCACAAAGCTGTTATTGGAGGCATCGATGTACTTAATGAGATTTATAAACGAGGTGTAACATCAGGTTCAGTTGCTACACTCATCCACAGAAAAGCATATGAAATTCTGAACGATAACGACCCTTACTTTAAAGTAAAGCAGCAGAGTAACAGGGCTGCAAAAAGGTTACTGCCCTTTGCACATTCCTTGATTCATGAAGGGAACCCTGATACAGGGGAATTATTCAAACGTGCAGTGCTTGCATCTGTCATCGGCAATTACTTTGATTTTGGTATACTGGAGTTCAATGTCACTGTAGATATGTTTGACAGAACATTCACGGAACTTTTTGAACGCGGGCTGGATGTGGACGATACGCCTAGAATGCTTGAAATGCTTGATAATGTTGTCTATGTTGCTGATAATTGCGGTGAGATAGTGCTTGATACGCTGGTCTTTGATGTAATCAGGAATATGGGGTACAAAGTCACGCTGGTGGTCCGCGGTTCTCCCATACTTACGGATGTTACTATGGAGGATGTCCGTACATTGGGCATCGATAAAAAAGTTGACCATGTACTTACCACAGGCTCGAATGCAGTGGGTGTTTGTTTTGAGGAAGCTCCTGATGAACTTCTCGAAGCCTTTGACAGTGCATCCCTTATCATCAGCAAGGGAATGGCGAACTATGAGACCCTTTCAGAAAGAAAATTCAGGCCAATTGCCTATATGCTTCGTACCAAATGTCAGAGTGTGGCCAGTGACATGGGTCTTGAAGTGGGTTATTCGGTTGCAAAGTTACTGGAATGAGAGAGGATATTGAAGATGTGTGAACTGAACGCATTGCTTGTTAGTGGAGATAAACGTGAACTTGTAATGGAATCGGTTACTAGGATGTTAGTTGACGGTGAGTCGATCGAACTTACCGGTATATTTGGTGACAGGAAGATCGTTTCAGGTTCAATAAAGGAAGTAGATTTTTCGAAAGGGGAAACTATAATACTTGGGAAGTGAGTAATAAAATATATAGACACCTGGAATGGGGGTTTTTTGTAATTTCAGCACCTCTATATACATATATAGTAAAAACCTGACTATATCATATTAAATTAATTAGGAGTTATATCGAATGGTAAAAGTAAAAGTTGCAGTAAATGGATATGGCACCATAGGGAAAAGAGTGGCAGATGCCGTAGCTATGCAGGATGATATGGAGATTATCGGTGTTTCCAAGACGAGACCAAATTTTGAAGCGGCAATGGCACAGCAAAAAGGTTATGATGTATATACGCTTGCAGACAGGGTGGGTAGCTTCGAAGAGGCAGGAATGCCTGCAGCTGGAACTGTGGAAGAAATGGTCCAGAATGCCGATGTGGTCGTTGACTGCACACCCGGAGGCATGGGAGAAGCAAACAAAGCTCTTTATGAAAAAGCAGGATCCAAGGCTATATGGCAGGGTGGTGAAGATCATGAACTTGCAGGTTGCTCTTTCAATGCCAACTCAAATTATGAAAAAGCACTTGGTCGTGATTTTGTAAGGGTTGTATCTTGTAACACAACCGGTCTCTGCAGGGTGATATCTCCTCTTGACAGGGAGTTTGGGATCAAAAAAGTGCGTGTGACTCTGCTTCGCAGATCTGCTGACCCCGGGGATATCAAACATGGTCCTATCAATGCTATTGTACCAAGTCCAATCAAACTACCATCACACCACGGTCCTGATGTAAAGACGGTGCTTCCTCAAATTGATATTACAACAACGGCCGTCAAAATCTCAACTACCTTGATGCATCTTCACACAGTAAACATGGAATTTACTGGTGAATGCACGGCAAAGGATGTTGAGGATGTGCTTGGAAAGCAGCCGCGTATCCGGTTCGTGGGTCAGGGCATAACATCGACTGCCGAGGTTATGGAACTTGCAAGGGATATGTTTCGTCCAAGAAGCGATATGTGGGAGAACTGTGTATGGAACGAATCTATCAGCATGTATGAAGGTGAGCTGTACTTCTTCCAAGCGATACATCAGGAATCGGACGTTATTCCTGAAAATATCGATGCTATCCGCGCCATGATGGAAATTGAGACCAATGCTGAAAAGTCGATAGCAAAGACAAACAAAGCAATGGGTATTTGACCTGTTTTTATGGTTCATGATTCAGGTTTTCTGGAACTCTGCAACCGTGCATCAAAGGCAGCAACGGAGGCTATTGTGGATTTTGTCGGCACAGCCGAGGCCAATAGGACGCTTTACCAAGGCGCTGACGGAACCGCGACAAAAGTGATAGACGAGGTTGCTGAGAATGCAATCTTTGAGGTCTTAAAAAGTGATGGCAGGTCAATGAGGATAGTGAGCGAGGAATTCGGGGAAAAGATATTTGGTAATAACCCGGAGTTTTCTGTTTTGCTTGACCCTCTTGATGGGACATACAATGCTGCATTTGGTATTCCGTGTTATTGCGTATCGATTGCAATAGGTGATCCAGATTTGTCTAACACCCAGTTCGGGTATGTACGGAATCTCGCAGACGGGGAGACATATCATGCAGAATACGGGAAACATGCATACCTAAATGGCAAAAGAATTAAAACATCCGATAATTCGAATCTTAATGAGTTTTGCATAAGTGTTTATGAATGCCACCCAAAGGTGCAGAGAACCACGAAGTTATGTAAAAAGGTTCGAAGAATAAGGATTCTTGGAAGCGTAGCACTGGAGTTGTGCTACGTGGCATCAGGTAAGATAGATGCATTTATCGACGTTCGTGGCGCTCTGCGTTTAACTGATGTGGCTGCTGGAAAGTTTATAGTTGAGGAATCTGGAGGGGTTGTTACCAATAGTCTTGGGGCTGGACTTAAGCTACCAGATAGTTTTGCCAATCGTGTGGATATGATCGCATCCAACGGATGTGCTCACATGGAAATCCTGAAATTGTCTGCGAGGAGATAAATTGAAGGTGGGGAAAATCGGAATCGTATCAAGATGTGATCATGTAGATGCACTTAATATGGTCAGGTCGATTCTGGACCATTTCAAACCAGAGGTTGATATTGTAGTCGGGCCAAAAACGTCCGATGCGATTGGTATCAAAGGCAATGAAGTCGTGCCCGTGAGGGATATGCGAGATGCAGGAGTGGAAATTGTAGTGTCGGTTGGTGGTGACGGTACGGTTCTTCGAAACATTTCCAAAATGGAAAATCCACTTCCAATACTGGGTATTAACATGGGTACACTTGGTTTTCTTGTGGATGTCAACCCCGAAGATGCCATTGAAACAATTGGAAACGTGCTCAATGGTTTTACCTATAATGAGCGTTCGAGGCTGGCAGTTTCGTTGAATAGCGAGCCACTTCCACCTGCTACCAATGAGGTCGTATTGATTACGGCAAGACCTGCAAAGATTCTTACCTTCAGGATTTCTGTGGATGAATGTGAATTTAAGGAACTGAGGGCAGATGGTGTTGTTTTTGCAACACCTACGGGTTCCACTGCTTATGCCATGAGTGCAGGTGGACCTATCATTGATCCTCGTGTGGATGCCGCACTTATCGTGCCCATTGCACCTTTTAAGCTATCGTCAAGGCCTTCGGTGGTTCCAGCTAATAGCGTCATCAAAGTGGAGATAACGATTCCAGAAAAAGAAGCAGTTGTTGTTATAGATGGACAGCATAGTTATACGATTTTGGAGCCTGATGTAGTTACCCTTACAAAGGCAAAACATCCAGCGCGTTTTGTGAACACCTCGATAACCGACTTTTATGAGAAGGTTCAAACTAAACTGGCGTAATCAGGTATGGAACTGGAAGATATATTACAAAAAATTAAAAGTGGGCAGATGGATATTGAGTATGCGGTAATCCATCTTCGATCAATGGGTTTTGCATCGGTTATGGATATCGCAAAGATTGATACGCATCGCATACACCGCACCGGTGTGGTAGAGGCTGTGCTTGCTGAGGGCAAAATGAATGATGATCTGGTGGAGATTGTAAAGATACAGGTCATTCATGCAGGAAGAGCGCTGATTACACGTGTTTCTGACGAACAGATGGAAGCGATTCGGCGTACTTTCAAGCCTGATGAGATCCAGTGGCATAAGCGTGCACGGGCAGTGGTTGTACACGACGGCACGCCACGTGCAGTATCAGGTGGTGTGGTCGGTATTCTATCGGCAGGTACGGCTGATGTTGGCGTTGCCGAGGAGGCACGGGTGGCGTCTCTGGAAATGGGGTGTGAGGTAATTGCGATCTATGACGTTGGTGTGGCAGGTATTCACAGACTAATGCCACAGATTGCAAAATTGAAAGAACAGGGTGTTGGAGCCGTCGTGGTTGCGGCCGGGCGCGAAGGAACACTTCCCACCATTGTTGCGGGCTTGATCGATGTACCTGTGATTGGTGTTCCTGTGTCCACAGGATACGGGGCAGGCGGCAGTGGTGAGGCCGCCCTTCTGTCAATGCTCCAGTCATGTTCAATCATCAGTGTCGTGAATATTGACGCAGGTTTTGTTGCGGGTGCATTTGCGGCGAGGATTGCGAATATGCTGGCAGAGGCTCGGAGTACAAACCGTGGGTAGAATTAATTCATTTCTGGCTCTTTTTCGTGTTTTAGCATCACAAGATTTGACAGTCACCGTGAATCCCAAATTATATATATACCCTTCTAACTATGTTCGAATGAGCGACAGGAACCGATACCATGTCTGATATTTCAGAATACTCGAGAAATGAATTGATGAAATTCATTGATATAAATCCGCTTGATATCGAAATTTGTGATGTAACTCTGCGTGATGGGGAGCAGACTCCGGGTGTCGCATTCACCAAAAATGAGAAGGTTGCGCTTGCCTGTGAGCTTGATGCAGTGGGAATTGAAGTAATAGAAGCGGGTTTTCCGGTGGTTTCATCTGCGGAAAAAAATATTGTGAGAGAAATTGCAGATATGGGACTTGATGCAAAGATATGCTGTCTTGCCCGTGCGGTTATTGGGGATGTGGACGCTGCGATTGACTGTAATGTAGATATAGTGAGTATTTTCATAGCGATGTCGGATCTACATCTGAAGTATAAGTATCACAAGACATATGAAGAAATGTGTGAATGTGCGTGGAGAACTATTGAACATGCAAAAGACCATGGGCTTGGAGTCCGATTTGCAGCAGAAGATGCGACCAGAACTGGTATTGAAAAGCTCAAGGAAGCATTTCTGACAGTAGAAGAGTATAAAGTGGACTATGTAAGTATAGCAGATACCATTGGAATTCTCAATCCAAGCACTACCCATTATCTGGTAAGCGAGATAAAGAAAACTGTACACACTCCCATTTGCATACACTGTCACAATGATCTCGGCATGGCAACTGCAAATACGCTTGCTGCGGCAGAGGCCGGTGCCAAGCAGCTTCATACAACCATAAACGGTATTGGAGAAAGGGCCGGTAATGCCGCCTTAGAGGAAGTGCTCGTAGCACTGCGAGTGCAGTATGGAATTGATCGTTATGATACTACCCGACTTACGAATCTTTCCAATTTGGTTAAAGAATTTTCAGGTATCCCGATAGCAGTCAATAAGGCTATTGTAGGGAAACATGCATTTTCACATGAATCGGGTATTCACGTTGCAGCTATTCTGGAAGAGCCTCGAACGTATGAGCTTTTTTTGCCAGAGATGGTGGGCAACAGGCGCAATTTGATTGTGGGTAAACATACAGGTACCAAGGCGCTTAAAGGGATCATCAGAGATATGGGTTATTCCTTGGAGCACGATGAACTTTGCGATTTAATCGATAGAGTAAAAATCTGCACTGAAGCAAAGCGAGGAATACCCAGAAATAGGCTCGAAGAGATGATCCTTGACGTTAAAGTTAAGATGCATGATTTGTGAAGCAAGAAGTTAGTAAATTCGTTTTTACTTTACGATAATTGGGGTGTAGGGGTATGATTTATCCCATGACTTTAGTCGAGGGAGTAGTCAGCAACTTTCCGAAAAATGGGGCTATAAAATACCTATGGTACTGGTGCGATTTTGTAAGGATTATGGGTCATACTTTAATGCCGAATGCTACATTATTTGATTATTCGTAAATGACAGTTTCGTGTTCAACACCAAAAAATTTGACAGCCACCTTTTATGTAATTAACGACTAGTCATTTGCCCAGTCCACTGATAATTAATATTTTTAAAGTGCTGACATGGTGTTGTATTTTAGTACTGTTGAGACTGGATGTGTGACTACTTCAATACCCGCTTCTTCCACTGCGGCAATCGCGTTGATACCTACAATAACCGGAATCCCCGACCTACCAATATCCACCGGCGCTCCGAAGACTTCTTCGCTAGCCTCTCCAATTATTATCGCACCGCTGATATCCGATTCCTCTGCAAGTTTTAATATCTCGTTCGCCTTTTCACAAGCTGAGGCAGGAATTTGTCTAATGTTTGAAAGCACTTTCCCTGTACCTTTTTCCATCACTTCAAGGACAGATGTCGAGTGTCTGTTAAGGAATATCTTGATTGGGTCAATAGATGTACCGCTATAGGATATAAGGTCAAGAAACTTGACATTTTCCTGATTTTCAATCTGCAGGATGCCACCGTAGGAGGTTTTCACCGGTATTCCGTATTTTAAGAGAAGACCGTCAAATGTTATACTACACACGGTTGCGATTCCGATTTTGTCGGGTGGTACATAAATATCTGAGTCAGAATCCTCTTCAAATATTTTAACACGTGGGCTAATTACCATTCCACTCTCTGCTGCGTATTTCATTATGGCCACAGCATCATCAAAATCGTCTTTGTCAAGATAGGAGAAATTTATGATTACGTCCCCCTCTTTTGATTTTAGGTCATAATTTGTATTGTAGATTAACTTCTCGATACGTGTGATAACAAATCCTAGACGGTCCCCGATAAGTGCATCATCGAGCTCTTTTCTGCCCATTTCCGTAATCGTGCGGCCGGCATATCCGTATTTTTTAGTGAATCCACGCTCATCCAGTATTCGTAAATGATAGCGTACGGCACGCTCGCCAATACCGTATCCGCGGTTGTTTAGTTCATCAGCGATGTTCCGGGCACCGATGGGTTTATCACTCTCGTTAATAATCCGCATTATTTCTATGAGTTTTCTTTCAATCTGTGGTTCTGTCATTTTTTAACACCGAAATTAAGATCATATTTGTAGCTTGTTTGTCCAGAGTATCACGATTAAATTGAGATTACTGTGATTTTAAGCCTTCATTGTAGTCTTAGATTATTATGTTGTGTGTCATATTATTCACTTGATTTAAATTTGTTGTCATCAATAGTAGACACATTTAATTTCAAAGAATAAGATGTTAAAGCCTAAGCTACTTAGCGTATGTTTGTATATTGAATAAGTCGTAGAGGTCGCGAAATAAGCGTTTGTAAAAAAAAGGACGTATACTGACTTTTGTGACCACTCCTATTACTTAAGTTATAGGAACTATCGATTTTACGATAATTGGGGTGTAGGGGGTACGATTAATCCCATGACTAAAGTCATGGGATTAATCGTACCCCCACCTATCATAGAATGTAACATAACAACTCGAAATTAGCTAAGTCTATTCACGATGCAGGATGGGCAAGGTTAATTCTGCATACTATATACAAAGCTGCTGAGAAGGGAAAGATCGTTTAAAAGGTTGATCCCAAAAACACTTCTCAGGTATGTTCAGTATGTGGTAAAAAGAAAAAAAGCAAACTTCAATTGTCAGATAGAATATTTGATTGTGAACATTGCAACACTTCATTAGACAGGGATGTTAATGTAGCAGTCAATATACTGAATAGATCTAAAAGATATCAAAGTACCATGAGGCTCTCGGGAACTAACGGCTCTGGAATTGGAACCTCTACAACCAGTTGTTTAACTGGGTTGCAAGTTCCGACAATGAATCAGCAATTGCGTAAAGCATTAGAAGATGAAACTCCTTTAGGGTTCAATAAAAGAACCCCACGACTTTAGTCGTGGGAGTAGTCAGGGCCCTTACATGATACTTAGATACGTATCCAGTTCCCATGGGTGGACGCATGCCTTGTATTTATCCCACTCAGCGTTCTTTGCTTTCAGGTATTTTTCAAACACATGGTCACCGAGTACATTTCTAACAAATCCACTAGAACTCATGGCATCTATTGACTCTTTTAAGTTTCCAGGCAATGATTCGATACCCATCTCAGAGTGCTCTTCTTTTGTAAGTTCAAATATGTTCTTCTTAATCGGCTTGCCTGGATCAATCTTGTTTTTGATACCATCAAGCCCTGCACGCATCATCAGTGCAAATGCAAGGTATGGGTTGCAGGTGGGATCTGGACATCTTAACTCTACACGGGTTCCTTTTCCTCTTGCAGCAGGGATTCGGATAAGTGAACTTCTGTTTGCATCAGACCATGTGATGTATATAGGTGCTTCGTAACCGGGCACCAGTCTTTTGTAAGAGTTAACAAGAGGATTTGTGATTGCCGCAGTCTCTCTTACGTGTGCAAGCAGGCCACCGATATAATATCTTGCAGTTTCGGAAAGACCGTTTGGAGAATCAGGATCATAGAATGCGTTTTTGCCGTCTCCAATGGTCATCAGCGACTGGTTGGTGTGCATGCCCGAACCATTAACTCCATAAAGTGGCTTTGGCATGAATGTGGCATAGTAGCCTTTGTGATATGCTATGGACTTGACCACGTACTTGAATGTTATTACGTTGTCTGCTGTAGTTAGCACATCATCGAATCTGAAATCGATCTCATGCTGTGATGGAGCTACTTCATGGTGTGATGCTTCTAGCTTGAATCCCATGTATTCAAGGGCGTAGTCAATTTCCCTCCTCACATCCTGTGCCTTGTCCAGTGGCGCAAAATCAAAGTATCCTCCTTGGTCAGTGAGTTCTGTAGTTGGGTTTCCGTTCTCATCCAATTTGAAGAGAAAAAATTCGAGTTCAGGCCCCACGTTCATTTTAAATCCCATTTTTTTGGCTTCTTCGATTGCGTTTTTTAGTACGTATCGTGGGTCACCTTTAAATGGTGTGCAGTCAGGGAGCATTACGTCTCCAATTATACGTGCAACTGCGCCTTCACGCGGTCTCCATGGAAGTATGCGGAAGGTATTGGGATCAGGCATCAGCATCATGTCGGATTCTTCGATTCTTGTGAATCCTTCGATGGATGAACCATCAAACATTACACCGTTTTTGAATGCTTCCTCAAGATCTTCTGCTGGGATTGCCCAGCTTTTAATAATTCCAAGTGTATCTGTAAATTGTGTTCTTATGAACTTTACGTCGCAGTCACCTATTTTTTTTAGTACATCTTCTTTTGTTTGTACCATTTGTTTCACCTTCGCAGTAGGTATTAGGTAATCTACTACCGCTTTAATAATATATATAATTTATGCTTAATTAATTCTGTTAAGTTAAGGAGTATAGTTTGAAGAAAAAAGAAGGTTGTGTAACAATATGGAAAAATGGGCTTTATGTAGAAAGTCCATATTGTGTACAAAGTCAGACAATAACCCTACTTTATACACAAAGTCACCGGAAACAAAACGTTTATATACTAGTTTTCAACAAACTTTATTAAATTTTTTGATTAAAAAATGCATCTCTGCTATGCTGTTTTTATTTATACTCCTTAACTTAACAGAATCTTAGTAGTAACTCCAAATTTGCAAAAATTATTGTATCAAAAAAATTAATTCAACCAACACAATCAAATAGCAGCTAATGCATAGGCCTTCAATACCCGCTGAAGTGAAGCAAATGACCTGGAGATTCATCGACACTGACAAAATAGATGGCTACTACAGTGCAGCTTTATTCGAATCAACCGCTAGGCATGTGGGGGCTGGCGAAGTTGATGAGACCATCCTTTTCTGGCGTGTAAAAAGTCCGGCCGTCTATCTTGGATACCACCAGTACGTGGAAGATGAGATATGCGAAGATTATTGTACTGAAAATGGCATTCAGGTAATCCGCAGGGTGCTTGGTGGAGGGTGTGGATTCTGCGATGAGAACCAGATTCTTTTTTCCATTATAGGATGTGAAGGAAGTGGTATAATCCCATCAAGCATAGAAGATGCGTATTCACATGTTCTTGGGGGGGTTACGACTGCACTTGAATCCCTTGGTTTTGAAAGTGAATTCGAACCCACCCGCAGTTCTATTAATTCTAGAGGGCGCAAGATATCTGGAAATGCTCAGGGCAGGATCAATGGGGCAGTACTAGTCAATGGTAGTTTACTGCTGGATTTTGATTTTGATGAGATGGACAGAGTGCTAAAAAACCCCACAAAGAACCTTACTTCTGGCGTGCAACATGCCCGGGATGGGATGATAACGCTCAAAGATTTACTTAATGGTGAAAATTATTATATCGATCATGTAAAAAAGATACTTAAAAGTGGATTTGAAATTGTACTTGGTGTGGAAACGAAAAATGGTGTTCTTACAAAATCAGAAATCGAACTTTCCAACCATTTGGTTGAACGTCACCGCCGGAGTGAGTGGATATACCGAATGGACAACAAAAGGAGAAAAAGACTGGAAAGCAAAAAATAAGCTTATTGATAATGCACTTCTGCATAAAAAGCCGCATAATCAGAAACGAGGCAAAACATGAGCTACGAAGGATACAAACAGGGAAAGCACAAATCAAAAGGCGGTCTTATCCGTTCTTTTGTCAAGTTAAAAGACAATACTATAGAAGACATCTCATTTTCAGGGGATTTTTTCCTGTTCCCAGAATCTTCAATCGAACTGGTTATGGGGTCCTTAAAAGGAACCGTTGCCACGTATGATTCCGTACTTCATACTGTAAGGGTGGTATATGACTTTGAAGGAATAACTGCACCGGGCACCGCTCCAGAAGATTTTGCAATTTCCATCATGAAGGCAATAGAATCTTAAATCAAAAAGCATTGTTTAATGAATATGTGCCACTTAACCCCTGAAATGTTCACCCCAGACATCCACAAAAGGATGCTAAAAGCAAAACAAAAATCACTTGAAAATTATGGCAAAAAACTGAATTTTTTCATTACATCAGACATCTTTCCTTCTGTATCCCTAACGGGCAGCCACTGCCAATTAAGTTGCAAGCATTGCGAAGGCAGGCTCCTCAAACGCCTGATACCTGCTACATCACCTGTAAAGTTTGAGAAGGTTGCACGCCAGCTTGCAAAAAACAGTGCCAGAGGATTGCTCATAACTGGCGGATGTGATGAGGCGGGAAAACTCCCGACTGTAAATTTTGCGGAGTCCATAAAAAGGATTAAACAGGAAACAGACCTCATCCTCATAGCTCATACTGGTTTCATTTCGCGTGGGGATGCATTTATTTTGAAAGATAGTGGTCTTGATGGCATCGCATTCGATGTGGTTGGGGACATTGAAACCGTCAACCGCGTTTACGGCTTAAAGGTCACCGAAAATGATTATTTGCAAAGCCTTCAGGCTATTTCAGAAGTCGGGATTAATGTCCTGCCACATGTCTGTGTGGGACTTGATTTCGGTAGTATCCGTGGAGAACTCAAGGCACTTGAAATTATTAGGCATATTAACCCTTCCACATTAATAATAACCGGCCTCATGCCAATTGTGGGCACGCCTATGTCAGCAGTCAGGCCAGATCCTCGTGATTTTGCAGAGGTGTTCTGCAGGGCGGCAGAATTGTTTCCTGAGGTTCAGATAACTCTTGGTTGCTCCCATTCCATTGGTCGTGATCGTGAGATGATAGAATTAATTGCACTGGAGAGTGGTGTTTTCAATATTGCAATCCCTACCTGCAATTTTGTAAAACATGCATTTTCGGAAGGGTATAAAGTAGAATATTTTGGCACCTGCTGCGGGGTACGGCCTACGGATTCTACTTGCATCGACTCAAATATATCCCATAACAGTGAATGGGTTTATGCTACTCTAAAATGAATTATTTTAACTCTCTGGTATGATTCCCATGCAAACTGAACCATCCTGTAAAAAAGTTCGCGCATCTCTTGGTACGCTTGGGGTGCTTGGAATGGAATTCTTAATGATGGATGCACCTCCTACAACTGCGTATCTGCAGATATACACGGATAAACGCTGCATTGCAAACTGCCGTTTTTGCTCACAGGCTGGGGGAGGAGACGGCGATTTGAAGAAAATAGCACGTGGTATGTACATACCATCCGACTTCGATAACGTTGTGTTAAGACTTGGAATTGCATTTGAGCGTGGTTACCTTAAGAGGGCGTGCATCCAGACTGCAATGTATCCTGAGATGTGGGAGGATACCACACACCTTATCAAAAGCATTAGGGAACTAAGCCTAATTCCGATTTCTGTATCCGTTTTCCCTCTGAGTGATGAAAAATATTCTACCTTAAAGGATTTAGGTGTTGATAAACTGGTGATTCCGCTTGATGCATGCAACTGCAAACTGTTCAGTTTTATCAAGGGCAAGGAAGCCCACAGCATCTATGAATGGGATTCACACCTTGACGGGATTAAGCGTGCAACCCGGATATTAGGGAGGGGGTCGGTGGGTACACATCTAATTATCGGAATGGGGGAAAGTGCTGAAGATGCACTTGAATTGATAAGCAAACTGCATGGAGAAGGTGTTTACTCTGCTCTTTTTGCTTATACCCACCTTCCGGGAACTCGAAATATTCCTTCAAACCTGAATATTAAACACTACCGATCTGTTCAATTTGGTGCCTATTTGATTCGTGAGAACCTTGTATCCTTTGCAGACATGGCCTTCGTGTCCGGCGAAGTGGTGGATTTTGGAATTCCAGAGGTCGATATACAGAGCCTATTAAAAAGTGGCGAAGCATTCAAAACAACAGGTTGTCCAGACTGTAACCGTCCTTATGCCACAGAGACCCATCAGGAGATATTCAATTATCCCTGCGAACCTAATGAAAACGAAATCGGCGTCATCAGGGAGCAACTTGGGATCACTGGTGAGAAATAATGAGCGAAATCGGAAGACGGTTGGAAAATGTGGATATGATCCGCAAGAGAGTATTGGAGAAAATAGACGAACTGGATTTAAGTGAAACTACAAAGGAAGAGATGTCTAAATCCTTTAAATCCAGGCTAAATTCATTTTCAACTAATATTATTTTCTTTACTAAACCTTTCACTCCGGTTTCTGTTACAGGTACGGAGTGCGAACTGAATTGCAAACACTGTGAAAAAATCTACTTAAAACACATGCTTGATGGAAGCCACGGTAAACTCAGTGCTATTGCTCAAAATCTGGCTTTAAGAGGACATCGTGGAATCCTCCTGTCCGGTGGCAGCAAAACCGATGGGTCAGTTCCCAGTTATGAAGTTTCCGACGAGATTCGCCGAATCAAAGACGACACACACCTGCAAATAAGTGCCCACACCGGAATCGTAACAGAAGAACAGGCAAAACAGCTTTCTCCATGGCTTAACATGGCACTTGTTGACTGTATCGGAAGTGACGCCACGATCTCGGGTATACTGGGGCTTCCAAACACAGTTGATGATTATGACCGCACACTCAGGTTCCTGACAGAAAACGGTGTTCCTATCGCACCACATATCATCGTGGGGTTAAACCATGGAAAGCTGGATGGCGAGTTCATTGCAATCGATATGGTTAAAAAATATAATCCGAATGTTGTTGTGATTGTTATTTTCATTCCCACAAAGGGTACTAACTGCGCAGATGCTCATAATCCTTTAATAGAGGATGTTGCAAAAGTGATTATCCGGGCAAGGCAGGAGATGCCCGATATCCCCCTATCCTTGAGTTGTGTGCGTCCCGGAGGAAGGTATCGTTCGAGGCTTGATGAATGTGCAATTCTCTGTGGTATCGACCGGATTGCAGTTCCGAGCCGAAGTGCCTATAATCTGTGCAAAGATGTAGGATTGAAAATTCATGAGGTTGATAAATATTGCTGTTCTTATGAGGTAATAGTGTGAAAATTGCGGCTTCATATAAGGATATAAAAATCATGGCACCAGATGATGCATCCTTTTCATTTTTCAAAAGTCCCTTTGCAGCGCATGATACAGGTAGTGCTGTAGACATTGCTTATGGTGATTTCGGTTCTATGGCAGTTTTACCGGTAGATGGAACAGTTGTTGATGTCAAAGAGTTCGATTCCCCAACTCCCTTTAAGGATCGTGATTTCAAGGAGTACATAACAGCAATCCTTTGTGGTGAGCTGCTTGTAAAGATACTGCATGTCAAACCTGCTGTTAAGATTGGGGATTGCATTCGTGCTGGGGAATATTTTGGAACATTCATAAGAAGTGGTTACTATTATTTCTGGAATTTCCCACACTTGCATGTTGAAGTCCGAAGGCCGGATGATTATTTGCGGGCGAGCAACAACATGGTGCTTGATGTGCCGGTTTGTGTCATTGAAAAATGTAATAATAAACCTGAAAATCTCAGTGTTTTCGAATTTAAAGGCGAAGTTGTGTTTTCCAATAATATGTATGCACTCGTAGACTGCCCTGATTATAGCACTTTTGGTCTGGTCAATGGTTATTCTGTTAAAGGTTTCTTGCTTGATGGATTTATTCCAATAGGTGAACATGCGCTACAAAGATTTGGTTTAATAGGTACAAAACAAAATGTTCCGCCATTTAAATATTTCAAGTCAATTGGCGATTCGTATCTGGTACACCCGTCAAGTGTGAATCTTAGAGTATTTGATGGAAATGACCAATTGTTAAAAGTTGCAGGAGCATCATTTATTTTAAGCTTTGGTAAACCTTTAATAAAATTAGTTCCTACACAACATGGCGCATGCCTTCCACAATGCGGTGAGAAGATTACCGTTAAAATTGCAAAACGTATACATTGCATGTTAAAGTAAAAGAAATTGAGGCGAATTTGTGAAAGTTGAAGATTTTGATTTCCCCGAAGATAGACTATATTTAAAAAATCATGTATGGGTCAAGCCTTATGGGGACATTATCCATATCGGTATCACGGAACTCGGGCAATCGCTTTCCAAAGGGATAGTACATATCGACCTACCAGATGTTGGTGATATTATCCACAAGGATGATTTTTTGGTCGCATACGAGACCATCAAGGCAGTATCACAGATATCACTTCCATTTGAGTGCACGGTTGTAAGCGTCAATGATGACCTATGGGATGACCCAAATATCATAAATAACGATCCTTATAATATCTATATGGTGGAAGTAAAAGGGGATTATGAGAACAGCGGCTTGATGGGTGTCGTGGAAGCTGTTGCGTACTATGGGGATTTGATCGCAAAAGAGAGAGAACGTTACGAAGGATACGAATGATATGATTGATATCTTTTTAGGAGGAGATAACCAATGGAAATAGAAGGATATGAACTACCTGATGAGCTGTATTATACCCAGGATCATGTATGGGCAAGGGTGGAGGATGACGGAAACGTCAGAGTAGGAATGAATTCATACGGTGCTGTTGCTGCAGGAACAATCGAATTTATTGACTTACCAGCGGTAGATGACGAATTTGAAGCAGGCGAAGCATTCGGGTCATTGGAATCTGCAAAGTGGGTAGGTGGACTTACCATGCCTGTCAGCGGTAAAATCATTGAAGTAAATGAAGATATTGAAGACGACCTTGAACTGATTGCAGAAGAGCCGTATGGAGATGGCTGGTTGGTTTTGATCGAGCCGTCCAAACTGGATGAAGACCTTGAAAAACTCATCCATGGTGGTGCAATTAAACCATGGTTTGAGGAAGATCTTGCATCAAGAGAGTAAAAATATTTTTAATTACTTATGTCTTTGCAGTGAGATTTATCCCAGCAAAGACTACTTTTTTTATATCCTGTAGTTCCATTTATCTGATTTATATTTAGGCAAAAGTTCCTGTGCTGTCTGTTCTTCAGCTTTGCTAGGTTTTGAATCCACTAGTTGTACACCAAAACGTTCCTCGAATTTTTGCCGAATCACTCCTCTCACCTTTTCCATTTCCACTTTCTCAGGGAGTTCTTTATCCATCCATGTCATTCCTTCTTCGATAGAGACAACCTGTTTATCGCTTATCTTCTCAAGCGGGATATTTGAGAGACTAAGCATTTCCTTTATATCAAAATCTAAAAGTAGTGTACCATGCTGCAGAAGTTTGCCGTTCCACCTTGTCTGTGCATTGCCTGAGATTTTCCTGCCGTCAACAATGACATCGTTTATAGGTCTAAAATCAGCATTCAATCCATACTCGTACAGTGTATCTATTAGCATGCCGCATATCTGGTGGTATGAATCCGTGACATCAAGCGGAAACAGTTTATCATCTATCGTACCAATGACGCCGTAGTTGACCTGACGCCCCCGATCATCCGAGAATGCAAGTCCTCCACCACTTATGCGCCGTACGATTGTGTAATCCTTGCATCGCTTAAGGTTCAGTTCCACATCTGCCTTCTGAAAATATCCAAGGATAATGGATTTGGTGGGATCCCAGAATATCAAGGTGTTTCCCTCATCGTTTTTCAGGATAGATTCGTTCATTGCCATCATGTACCTGATGTCAACCTTTCCAAAATCGATTACTCGCCATTCATCCATTTGATCACTTTTGAAATAGCAGGTATGTTTTAACTTCGACAAATATTGAGACCGAAATAAGAGTCTATAATTTTGTATTATTATTATATTATTTCATCTTGCGTATTGCGAACTCACATGCCTTCGATAGTGGATCATATGCTTCAGCTACAGCAGGACAGTATGCAAGTTCCGTACTGTAGAGGTCGTGCAGGTCCATTCCAGCTTTGATTGCAAGAGATATCAGATTTACCCGCGCAGCTGCGCCTTCTTCGCCGATTGCCTGACCACCTATTATTTTTCCGGTTTTTGCATCTGCCAGTATCTTAACGGTAATTTCCTTGGCACCCGGATACTATTCAGGTCTGGTGAACCCGCTTGCTTTTCCGATGACGACTTCATATCCTGCGGATTTTGCAAAGAACTGATTGAAACCGGTTGCTGAAACTTCTATTTTACCTATGACCGAAACAAAGGTTGTCAGGGAACCCCCAAATGTATCATAACCACCAGCAGCGTTAGTTCCTGCTGTGATCTCCTGGCGGTAGGCAGTGGTCGAAAGCTGTGACATCCATGGCATGTGGTTTATTGGACTTACGGTCTCAACACAATCACCGATTGCATAAATTCCTGGAATACTTGTTTCCGTCTTTGCATTGGTCATAATTCCCCAGTTTCCAAGTTTGCATCCCGCATCCTTTGCTAGATCCCAGTTAGCGCGAACACCGGATGCCATAATCACCATATCCGCCGGAAGAATTTCACCGTTTACGGTTACAGACGTGACTTTATTATCACCAGAAATATTCTCTAATGAGGCGCCCATCATTAATTTGATACCCGTTTCCTTAAGACTCTTTTCAAGAATCCTTGCAATATCTGGATCAATTGATTTCGGGAAGGAGTGTGGTAGCATTTCAACCAGCGTCACATCAATGTTTTTTGCTTTAACCCAACTTTGACAGTTTTCTCTCCTTTATGAAAAGAATGTCTTCTCTTTAGGCCAGAATTTTTCATTTTTTTGTCAGGAAATC